>JAEXTU010000088.1 GCA_023453335.1 Pseudomonadota bacterium
GGCCCCGCCCGCCGACGCCTGTCCCCTCCCCCCGGCTCCCGAGGCAGGGGCGGGCGGGGCCGCGGGCGTGCTGCCCGCTCCGGCCTAGCGCCAACCCCGCAATGGACAAACCGCGCGGGTTCCTTTAAGCAGGACGGCCACGTCTTTGCTGAGGAGGAACCATGCAGCGCACCGTCTACTACATCGAGGGCGACGGCATCGGCGCCGAGGTCTGGGCCGCCGGCCGCCCGGTCCTGGACGCCGCCGTGGCCAAGGCCTACGGCTCGGACCGCAAACTCGACTGGATCGAGCTCCTGGCCGGCAAGAAGGCCTACGCCGCCACCGGCGAATACCTGCCCGAGGCCACCTGGACCGCGCTCAAGTCCGCGGACCTGGCCTTCAAGGGCCCCCTGGAGACCCCGGTGGGCGGCGGGTTCCGCAGCCTGAACGTGACCCTGCGCCAGGTCCTGGACCTGTACGCCTGCATCCGGCCCATCCAGTATTTCCAGGGCGTGGAGAGCCCGGTGAAGCACCCCGAGAAGGTGGACATGGTGGTCTTCCGGGAGAACACCGAGGACGTGTACGCGGGCATCGAGTACGCCTCCGGCACCCCGGCGGCGGCCAAACTCATCGCCTTCCTGCGCGACGAACTGGGGGCCAACGTGGACGCCGCCGCGGGCGTGGGTGTGAAGCCCATGACCGCCAAGGGCTCCAAGCGCCTGGTCAAGAAGGCCATCCAATTCGCCCTGGCCCAGGGCAAGCCCAGCGTGACCCTGGTGCACAAGGGCAACATCATGAAGTACACCGAGGGCGCGTTCCGCGCCTGGGGCTACGAACTGGCCGCCGTGGAGTTCGCGGACAGCGTGGTGGCCGAGAAGGACGTGGCCGGGACCACCGGCAAGGTCATCATCAAGGACCGCATCGCCGACGCCATGTTCCAGAACGTGCTCATGTACCCCGAGCAGTACAGCGTCATCGCCACCACCAACCTCAACGGCGACTACATCTCCGACGCCCTGGCCGCCCAGGTGGGCGGGCTGGGCCTGGCCCCGGGCGTGAACATGAGCGACAACCTGGCCTTTTTCGAGCCCACCCACGGCACAGCGCCCTCCATCGCGGGCAAGGACATGGCCAACCCGGGCAGCCTGATCCTCTCCGGGGCCATGCTCCTCGAGCACCTCGGCTGGCACGAGGCCGCGGCCCTCATCAAGAACGCGGTGAACAAAGTCATCTCGGGCAAGAAGGTCACCGTGGACCTGGCCTCCCAGATCCCCGGCGCCACCACCGTGGGCTGCAAGGCCTTCGGCGAGCTGCTCGGCGCGACCCTGTAAGTCCTGATCGACCAGTCCGGAAGGGCCGGGGAGGGGAGACCCTCTCCGGCCTTTTTTCTTGGGAGGGAGCCTCAGAGCCCGGCCAGCGCGGCCAGGACCTCGTCCGGGCGGATGGACGCCATGCAGGGGTCGGGCTTGCCGCAGCCGCGGCCGCCATGCAGGGAGCAGGGGCGGCAGGGCAGGGCGGGCTCCAGCACCAGGTCGCGCTGGCCGCTGGGGAAGAAGCCCCAGTGCACGGTGGTGGGGCCGAACAGGGCCACCACCGGCGCGCCTACTGCGGTGCCCAGGTGCATGGGCCCGGAATCGCCGGTGACCAGGCCCCGGGACAGGGCCAGGAGCGCGGCAGCCAGGCGCAGCCCGGTCCGGTTGCTCAGGTCGCGGGGGCCGGGCAGGGGGGGCCGGGCGTCGCTTTTGCCCAGCACGAACCAGGGGATGCCCGCCTGGTCCAGGAGCCCGGCCAGGGTCTGCCAGTGGCCGGCCGGCCACTCCTTGCCGGGGTGGGTGGCGTAGGGGTGCAGGGCCAGGGGCCGGCAGTCCGGGTCCAGGCCGGTCCCGGCCAGCAGGTCCCGGGCCGCGGCCAGCTCGTCCGGGGCCGGGAACAGGCGCGGCCGCAGATCGGCCTTGGCCCGGGCTTCGGGAAACACCGCCAGGGAATAGCGCTGGGGCACGTTGAGCGCGGCCAGCCGGGCCGTGGCCTCGGGTGCGCGCTGGGGACCCAGCCAGGCCAGGAGCCGGCGCTCCAGGGCGAACTTGGGGGAGCGCAACACCGGCCCGCGCCAGAGAAGCCCCAGCAGCCGGGAGCGCAGGGTGCCGTGCAGGTCCAGCAGGCCGCGGCCGGCCAGCCGCCGGGCCAGGCCCGCGGCGTAGCGCGGCCAGCCCGTTGCGCGTAAGTCTTCCGGGCCGGGGCTGGTCACCTCTTCCACGGCCGGGTGGTTGGCGAACACCGGGGCGTTGGCCGCCTTGGTGAGCACGCTGAAGGTCCAGCCCCGCTCCCGGTGCAGCAGGTCCAGGAGTCCGGTGGTCAGCACCGCGTCGCCCAGGGCTGAGAGCCGGACCACGAGCCAGGAGGTGGGCAGGGTTTCAGCCACGGTCCAGGCCCAGCTTGGCGGCCACCGCGGCCCAGGCGGTTTCCGGAGTGAGGTCGCGCATGCAGCGGTGGTGCCCCTGGGGGCAGGCGCGGGGGCCGTGCAGGCCGCAGGGTCGGCAGTCCAGGTCCAGCTCCAGCACCGTGGAATCGCCCCGGGGGAAGAAGCCCAGGCCCCGGGTGGTGGGGCCGAACAGGGCCACCACCGGCGCGCCCCCGGCCCAGGCCAGGTGCATGGGGCCGGAGTCGCCGGTGAGGTAGCAGTCGAGCCGGGCCAGGTGGGCGGCCAGTTCGGGCAGGCTGAGCGCGCCGGACAGGTCGTGCAGCCGGTCTTGCCCGGCTAGGCCCGAGGCGGCCAGCACCCGGGCCGCGCACTCCCGCTCGTCCGGCCCGGCAAAGAGCAGCACCGTGGCCCCGGCCGCGTGGGCCTTGGCCATGACCTGGCCGTAGTATTCTTCGGGCCACTGCTTGGTGGGCCAGGTGGAGCCGGGGTGCACCCCGAGCACCGGGCCGGCGAGGGGGGCGAAGAAGGCCGCGGCCTTGGCCGTGGCCGTCGGGGGCAGCACCAGGCCGGGCTCGGTCACCAGGTCGGTGACGCCCAGGGGCTGCACCAGGCGGAGCAGGCGGTCGATCTCGTCGGCCGAGCCGAAGCCCCGGTCCACGGTGTGGGTGTAGAAATAGTGGTTGTAGGCCGGCCGGGAATAGCCGATGCGCCGCGGCGCGGTGGTCCAGCGGGCCATGAGCCCGCTACGCAGGCTGGTGTGCGGGCTCAGCCACAGGTCGAAGCGCTGGCGGGCCAGGTGACGACCCAGGCGCATGGCCGCGCGCAGCCCGCGGTCGCGGCCGCGCTTGTCGAACTCGTGCACGGCGAGCCCGGGCTGGGCCGCGAAGAGCCCGGCCAGGCCCCGGCGCACGAAGAAGTGCAGCTCCGCGTCCGGGTAGGCCCGCTGCAAGGTGTGCAAGAGCGGCAGGGTGAGCACCGCGTCACCCAGGAAGGCGGTGTTCCAGACCCCGATTTTCACTCTGGGTTCTCCGCAGCGCGGGCGTTATAGTCCAGGATGAAGGCCGCGGCCGCGGCCAGGTCCGCGCACACCGCGTGGGGCTGGTCCGGCCTGGGGGCGGGCAGGGCCAGGCTGCCGGCCTCGGGCATGGGGGCGTCCAGGAGTTCGGCGTGCTCCCGGCCTTTGCCGGTGAGCACCAGGAGCGAGAGGGCCAGGCCGGCGCGGCGGCCGAAGCGCACGTCCGCGGCCTTGTCGCCCACCATGGCGGTGGCGGCGGGGTCCAGGCGGTGGGCCGCGGCCAGTTCCTCCCACATGCCGGTCTGGGGCTTGCGGCAGGCGCAGTTTTCCTCGGGGGCATGGGGGCAGAAGGCCGCGGCGCACAGGGAGGCCCCGGCCTGGGCCAGCAGGTCGCACATGCGGCGATGCACCGCGTGCTGGTCCGCCTCGCAGAACAGGCCGCGGCCGATGCCCGACTGGTTGGAGGCCACGAACAGCCGCACCCCGGCCCGGCACAGGGCGGCCAGGGCCTGGCCCGCCCCGGGCAAGAGCTCCACCCCGGCCGGGTCGGCCAGGTAGTGCTTGTCCACGATGATGGTGCCGTCGCGGTCCAGTATCAGGTTGGCGATGCGCATGGATGCTCCCAGGATTGCGCCCCTTGTGCGGCAA
>JAEXTU010000108.1 GCA_023453335.1 Pseudomonadota bacterium
ATCCAGCGCTATTTCCAGGACCGCTTCCAGATGCTCATCGGCGAGAACATGGCCGAGCGCATCAAGATGGAGATCGGTAGCGCCTATCCCCTGGCCGAGCGGCTGGTGGCCGAGGTTTCGGGCAAGAACCTCATCAACGGCACCCCGCGCACCATGGAGATCACCGACGAGCAGATCCGGGAGGCCATCCACGAACCGGTGTTCACCATCGTACGCGCGGTGAAGAAGGCCCTGGAGATGACCCAGCCCGAGCTGGTGGGCGACATTGCCCGCAACGGCCTGCTCCTGGCCGGCGGCGGCGCGCTGCTCAAGGGCCTGGACAAACTCATCTCCGAGGAGACCAACCTCCAGGTCATCGTGGACGAGGACCCGCTCACCACCGTGGCCCGGGGCGCGGGACGCACCCTGGACAACAAGAAGCATTACTCCAAGGTATACATCAACTAGCCCGGGCCGCCCCGGCCAACCTGACTGATTTCGCGGCGGCCTCCGGGCCGCCGTTTGTTTTCCGGAGGTTCCCATGCCCCTCGACCTCGCCGCCCTTGTCGACCCCTTCCTGGAGATCGTGCGCAACGCCGCGTCCATCGTGAAGGAGCACGACGCCCGTCCACGCAGCGTGACCCACAAGGGCCGCATCGACCTGCTCACCGAGACCGACCCCGCGGTGGAGGCGGCCCTCACCCGCGACCTGGCCGCGCTGCTCCCGGGCTCCACCTTCCTGGCCGAGGAGACCTCGGCCCAGGCGGCGCTGGGCGACCTCACCTGGGTCATCGACCCCCTGGACGGCACCACCAACTTCGCGCACGGCCTGCCCGTGCACGCGGTGTCCGTGGGCCTGTGGGAGCAGGGCAGGGTGGTGCTGGGCGCGGTGGCTGCGCCCTGCCTCGGGGAGCTGTTCCACGCGGTGCGCGGCGGCGGGGCCTTCCTGAATGGCGCGCCCGTCACGGTCACCGATACGGCGGAGATCGAGAAGGCCCTGGTAGCCACCGGGTTTCCCTACGCCATCCGGGAGGAGATCGGGCAGATCCTGCCCAACCTGGAGCGGGTGCTGCTGGCCTCCCAGGGCGTGCGCCGCCTGGGCGCGGCCGCCCTGGACCTGGCCTACGTGGCCTGCGGCCGCTTCGACGCCTTCTACGAGTGCCGCCTCAACCCCTGGGACGTGGCCGCGGGCTGGCTCCTGGTGGAGGAGGCCGGCGGCCAGGTCACGGACTACGCCGGCGGGCCGTACCGCATGGGCATGAAATACATCCTGGCCAGCAACGGCCGGGTGCACGGGAAGGTTTCGAGCCTGCTGAAGGTGTAGGCGGGTCTACAGCCCTTCCACCGGGAAGAGCAGGCCCTTTTCGAGGCTGAACCCAAAAAATTCGATAGGATTTTTTAAAAAAACCGTTGCGTTGACAGGAGCTAGAGCCCTTCCACCGGGAACAACAACCCCTTTTCCAGGCTGTGCACCAGGCCCGGGGTGAGCTGGTCGCGGTAGTTGCTCATGAGGAATTCGAGTTCGGAGCGGTCCGCGAAGAAGCCGGATTCGACCTCGGCGGGGTTGGGGCGGGGCTGGGCGTCCAGGCGGCCGGCGGTGTAGAGGGTGATGAACTCGAAATTGGTATCCGGGCTGCCCGCCACGTCGGCCACGTGGGTAAGGCGCTCGGCCCTGAGGCCCAGCTCCTCGTGCAGCTCGCGCAAGGCCGCGGCCTCCCGGGACTCGCCGGCCTTGACGTGGCCGGTGGCCGAGAGGTCCAGCCGGCCGGGGTAGAGCTCCTTGGCCTGGCTGCGCTTCTGGAGGTACACCCGGCCCGAGCGGTCGAACACCGCCACCCGCACCGAGCGGTGGTAGAGCCCCTGCTTGTGGACCTCGTCCAGGGGCAGCACCCCCAGGGGGCGATCCGCCTCGTCCACCACGTCCACCAGCTCCGCGACCGGCGGTTGATTCGTATCCAGGGCATCTCCCATGCTTCACAGCTCCCGGGCGCGAGTATATTGTCGCATCCAGGTTAGCGCAACCCGAACCGTGAAGTTCTCTTCAACATGGAAGCCAGCCGCTACGAATTCGCCCGCCTGGGGCCGGACGACCTGCCACAACTCCTGCCCCTGGAGCGGGAGTGCTTCAGCCATCCCTGGAGCGAGCGCCAGTTCCGGCTGGGCCTAGACAACCAGGCCTTCTTCGTGTTCGGCATGAAGCACGACGCTACGCTGGCCGCCTACTGCTCGTTCCACGCGGCCGCGGGCGAGATGGAGGTCATGAACATCGCGGTGGCCCCGGCCCTGCGCCGGCGCGGGTTGGCCCGCCGTCTGCTGGGCCTGGTGTTGCAAATCTGCCGCAACATGGGCATACAACAGGGGTATCTCGAGGTCAGGCGCTCCAACGCCGCGGCCCGCGCCCTGTACGAAGCCTTCGGCTTCAGCGAATACGGGGTGCGCAAGGGCTACTACCCGGACCACGGGGAGGACGCCGTGCTCATGCGCCTGGACCTCGCGACCCCGGCACCCGAATCCAACCGGCCCGGCGCCCCGGGCCAAACCCCTGCGCACTCCCAAGGAGAACCGTCATGATCCGTTCCCTCGACTCCATGGACGTGGCCGGCAAGAAGCTCCTCATCCGGGTGGACTACAACGTCCCGATCAAGGACGGGAAGATCAAGGACGACAACCGCATCCGGGCCAGCCTGCCCACCGTGGAATACGCGCTGAAGCACGGCGCGGCGCTCATCCTGTGCTCCCATTTGGGCAAGGCCAAGGGCGTGGTCGACCCCGCGCTCTCCACCGCGCCCTGCGCGGCCCGGCTCTCCGAGCTCATCGGCAGGCCGGTGAAGATGGCCCCGGCGGTGGTGGGACCCGAGGTGGAGAAGCTGGCCGCGGCGCTTGCGCCCGGCGAGATCCTCATGCTGGAGAACCTGCGCTTCGAGCCGGGCGAGACCAAGGGCGACGAGGCCCTGGGCCGCGCCCTGGCCGGCCTGGCCGACATCTACGTGGGCGACGCCTTCGGCACCGCGCACCGGGCGCACGCCTCCATCGTGGCCGCGGCCCGGGCCTCCAAGCAGCGCTGCGCGGGCATGCTGCTTATGAAGGAGTGGCAGTACCTGGGCGAGAAGCTGGCCAACCCGGCCCGGCCGTTCGCCGCCATCTCCGGCGGGGCCAAGGTGTCCACCAAACTGGGCATCCTGAACAACCTGCTGGACAAGGTGGACATCCTGGTGGTGGTGGGGGCCATGGCCAACACCTTCCTCCTGGCCCAAGGGCACGGGGTGGGGACCTCCCTGGCCGAGCCCGAACTGGTGGACGAGGCCAACAAGGTCATGGCCGCGGCCAAGGCCAAGAACGTGAACCTGGTCCTGCCCGTGGACTTCGTGCTGGGCTCCTCCCTGGAGGGCGCATCCGAGGGCACCGTCGGCGCAGACGGCATCCCCGCGGACAAGATGGTGCTGGACTGCGGGCCCAAGTCCGTGGCGGCCTTTGCCGCGGCGCTCGCGCCGGCCAAGACCGTGGTCTGGAACGGCCCGGCCGGGGCCTTCGAGAACCCGGCCTTTGCCGCGGGCTCCATCGGCCTGGCCAAGGCCGTGGCCGGCCTGGACGCGGTGACCATCGCCGGCGGCGGCGACACCGGCGCGCAACTGGCCGCCGCGGGCATGGCCGACAAGGTGAGCTTCATCTCCACCGGCGGCGGGGCCTTCCTGGAGCTGCTTGAAGGCAAGGAGATGCCCGGCTTCACCGCGCTGAACGACTGATTACCACCCGGGCAACACCGTTAGGCGGTGCCCGGAATACGTTACGACCGTGCTTGCTCCGAGGAGGAATCTCCCATGAAGAAGCTCATGGCCGCCAACTGGAAGATGTACAAGACCCGCGCCGAGGCCGCGTCCACGGCCCGGGAGCTGGTGGCCGCCTGCGGCCGCAGCCTGCCCGCGGACCGCGAGGTGCTCCTCATCCCGCCCTTCACCGCCCTGGAGGCCGCGAGCGCGGCCCTGGCCGGCACCCCGGGCTTCAGCCTGGGCGCGCAGGACCTCTATCCGGCCAAGGAGGGGGCCTTCACCGGCGAGGTGTCCCCGGCCATGCTCCTGGACGCGGGCTGCACCTTCGCCCTGGCCGGCCATTCCGAGCGCCGGCACGTGCTGGGCGAGTCCGACGAGCTGGTGGGCAAAAAGACCGCCTTCGGCCTGGAGAACGGGCTCAAGATGATCCTGTGCATCGGCGAGAAGATCGAGGAGCGCCGCGCCGGCAAGGTGGAGGAGGTCTGCGCCCGGCACCTGGCCACCGGCCTGGCCGGGGTGCCCAGGGACGTGGACCCCGAGCGCATCGTGGTGGCCTACGAACCGGTGTGGGCCATCGGCACCGGCGAGGTGGCCGGCCCGGCGGACATCCTGGCGGCCCACGCCTTCGTGCGCAAGACCCTCGTCTCGCTGCTGGACCGGGGCGCGGAAATCCGCATCCAGTACGGCGGCAGCGTCAAGCCGGAGAACTGTGCCGAAATCATTTCCCTTGACAATGTCGACGGCGTGCTGGTAGGAGGCGCGAGCTTGCGGGCCGACAGTTTCAGCCGCATCGTCCTGGCTGGGGCCTGAGCCTGATAGGCGAGCTATCCCGAGGAGTTATCACTTGACCACGTTGATTCTCACCCTGCACGTCCTGGCCTGCCTGTTCCTCATCGTGCTCGTGCTCCTGCAATCGGGCAAGGAGGGCATGGGGGTGATTTTCGGCGGCGGGTCCAGCACGGTGTTCGGCAGCTCCGGCGCGGGCGGCCTGCTGGTGAAGCTGACCGCCATCCTGGCCGCGGTGTTCCTGGTGACCTCCCTGGCCTTCAACCTGTTCGGGAGCCACCGCAGCACGGTCGAGAAGTCCCTGATGGACGCGCCCCTGGGCCAGGTGGCCCCGGCCCCCGAGAAGCCCGCGGCCCCGGCCGGGGTGCAGATCGAGGAAGGCAAGCAGGCCGCGGACAAGGCCACCGCACCTGCCACCGGGGTGCAGATCGAAGAGAAGAATCCGGCTCCCGCCGCCCCTCAGGCGCAGCCGGCTCCGGCTCCCGAAGGAGCCAAGCAGTAATTCGACGCCGAAGTGGTGGAACTGGTAGACACGCTATCTTGAGGGGGTAGTGGGAGAAATCCCGTGGGGGTTCGAGTCCCCCCTTCGGCACCACCGACATTGCGGCCCCGGTCCTCGGACCGGGGCCTTTGTTTTTCGCCAAATCGCCGCTTGCCTCGGCTGGGGAAACATGGGACAGGGGCGCGACCGCAGCCGGGAGGAGCATCGCATGGAATTCTCGTTCGCGGAGACCGTGGGGCTGGCGGCCGGGTGCTGCACCACCCTGGCCTATTTGCCCCAGGTGCTGAAGGCCTGGCGCAGCCGGCGCACTCAAGACGTGTCCCTGGGCATGTACGTGCTCATGGCCACCGGCGTGGCCCTATGGCTAGCCTACGGCCTGCTCATCCACTCGGTGTCCGTGACCGCGGCCAACGGCGTCACCCTGGTCCTCATCCTGCTGGTCCTGGCCCTCAAGCTGCGCCATGGATGACGCAGTCTCGCCGCGATGCGCAATGAAAAAGCCCCGGCCGCCTGAGCAGCCGGGGCTTTTCGCGTCTCTTGCAGTCCCCTACAACGCGTCCTTCTCCAGGGCGATCAGGTCGGCGTAGGTCTCCCGCCGCCGGATGAGCCGGGCCTCGGACCCGTCCACCAGTATCTCAGCGGCGCGGGGCCGGGAGTTGTACTGGGAGCTCATGGCGAAGCCGTAGGCTCCGGCCGAGAAGGCGGCCAGGAGCTCGCCGGACTCCACCGCGGGCAGGGCGCGGTCCCGGGCCAGGAAGTCCGAGGACTCGCAGATGGGACCCACCACGTCCACGGTCAGGGGCTCGCGGCCCTTTTCCTCCACCTCGGCCAGGCGGTGGAACGAGCCGTAGAGCGAGGGCCGCACCAGGTCGTTCATGGCCGCGTCCACGATCACGAAATGCTTGCTCGGGGTGTCCTTGGTGTAGACCACCCGGGTCACCAGGATGCCCGCGTTGCCCACGATGACCCGGCCCGGCTCCAGGACCAGGGTGAGGCCCGAGCCCTTGGTGCGGTCCACCAGGGCCTGGCCGAACTCGGTGGGGTGGGGCGGCTCTTCCTCGTTGTAGGTGATGCCCAGGCCCCCGCCCAGGTCGAGGTATTCGATGCGGATGCCCATGGCCTTCAGGCGGTCGTAGAAGCGGATGATCCTGTCCAGGGCCTCCAGGAAGGGCTCCAGGGTGGTCAGCTGCGAGCCGATGTGGCAGTCGATGCCCACGGGCTCGATGCCGGGCAGGGTCA
>JAEXTU010000166.1 GCA_023453335.1 Pseudomonadota bacterium
GCCTTGGGGTTTCCATTACTCGGCTGGCTAGGCCGGCTCTTCCGCGGACTTGAGGCGCTCGGCGGCGAGGACCGCTTCGCTGGCCAGGTCGGAGGAGTGGTCCTTGGCGATGAGCATGTAGATGCAAGGGATCACGAAGAGGGTGAACACCGTGCCCACGAACATGCCGCCCACCAGCACCAGGCCGATGGAGTTTCTCGCTGCCGCACCCGCGCCGGTGACCAGGGTCAGGGGAAAGTGGCCGGCGATGGTGGCGCCGGAGGTCATGAGCACCGGCCTAAGCCTGGTCATGGCCGCCTCCAGCACCGCCTGGCGCTTGGCCCGGCCCTGCTCCTGCAGCTTGTTGGCGAACTCCACGATGAGGATGCCGTTCTTGGCCACCAGGCCCACCAGGGTCACCAGGCCCACCTGGGAGTAAATGTTGAGCGTGGTGGTCCAGCCCATGGTCCAGAAGCGGGCGTTGGGGTCGGGCATCTTCAGGAAGGTGAAGAGCAGCGCCCCGAAGATGGCCAGGGGCACCGAGCCGGCCAGGATGACGAAGGGGTCGCGGAAGCTGTTGAACTGCGCGGCCAGCACCAGGAAGATGAGGATGATGGCCAGGCTGAACGCGGGCAGGAAGGTGTTGCCCTCCTTGCGCAGCTGCCGCGAGTCGCCGGTGTAGTCCAGCACGTAGCCCTGGGGCAGGATCTTGGCGGCTTCGGTTTCCAGGAAGCCCAGGGCCTCGTCCAGGGGCCGCACCGCGATGGTGGAGAGCTTCACCGCGTTGAGCTGCTGGAAGCGGTTGAGGGACCGGGCCACGGTGGTGTCCTTGAGCGAGGCCACCGTGGACAGGGGCACCAGCGTCCCGCCGGGGCCGGTCACGTAGATGTTCTGCAGCTCCGCGGCGGTGAGCCGGCCCGCCCGGGTGATCTGGGGGATGACCTTGTAGGACCGGCCCGCGATGTTGAAGCGGTTCACGAAGTTGCCGCCCACCATGCCGCCCACGTCCGCGCCCACCTCGGCCAGGTTCAGGCCCAGGCTGGCCACCTTGTCCCGGTCCAGCACCAGTTCGGTCTGGGGCTGGTCGATCTTGGTGTCGATGATGGGCGGGAAGTAGAACATGCCGCTCTGCATGGCCTTGAGCTGCAACTGCTGGGCGAAGGCCAGGATTTCCTCGGGCTCGGCCGTGGAGGCCAGGATGAACTCCACCGGGAACTGGCCGCCGCCGGGCAGGGCCGGCGGGGTGGCGGCGAACATCTGCACCCCGGGGATGGCCGAGAGCTTGCCCTGCACCTCGGGCATGATCTGGAACACGGTGCGCTTGCGCTCGGACCAGGGCTTGAACACCACGCCGCCGAACCCGTTGGACGGGAAGGTGATCTGGAAGGTGAACTCGCTTTCGGGCGTGCTCAGGAAGGCGTCGTTGGCCGCGGCCGCATAGGCCCGGGTCTGGTCCAGAGTGGCGTCGGCCGGGGCGTCCATGATGCCGAAGATGACGCCCTGGTCCTCGGTGGGGGCCAGCTCCTTGGGCGAGAACATGAACATGGGCACGCAGAGGATGGCGATGATGACCCATACCGCGTAGATGGCCCCGCGCACGTGGAGCACCGCGTCCAGCGAGCGGCCGTACAGGTCGCGGATGCGGTTGAAGGTGCGGCCGACCACCCCGGCGAAGCCCTTGTCCTCCTCGCCCGGCTTGAGCAGCCGGGCGCTCATCATGGGCGAGAGGGTGAGGGCCACCACCCCGGAGATGGTCACCGCGCCGGCCAGGGTGAAGGCGAACTCCCTAAACAGCGAGCCGGTGAGCCCGCCCTGCAGGCCGATGGGCGCGTACACCGCGGCCAGGGACAGGGTCATGGCGATGATGGGTCCCACCAGTTCGCGGGCCCCGAGCAGGGCGGCCTCCACCGGACTTCGGCCCAGGCTCAGGTGGCGCTCCACGTTCTCCACCACCACGATGGCGTCGTCCACCACGAGTCCCACCGAGAGCACGATGGCCAGGAGCGTGAGCAGGTTCAGGGAGAACCCGAACGCCTGCATGAGGAACACCCCGCCGATCAGGGACAGGGGGATGGCCACGATGGGGATGAGCACCGAGCGCACCGAGCCCAGGAACAGGAAGATCACCACCATGACGATGATGAGGGTGTCGGTGAGGGTCTTCACCACTTCCTTGATGGAGCGGTCGATGTAGTTGGTGGCGTCGTAGGCCACCTGGGCCTGCATGCCCGCGGGCAGGTCCTTCTTGATGGCGTCCAGTTCCGCGCGCACCCCCTTGATCACGTCCAGGGAGTTGGCGTTGGGCAGGGGCCAGATGCCCATGAACACCGCGGTCTGGCCGGTGAAGTGCACCTCGGCGTCGTAGTCCTCGGCGCCCAGCACCACGTCGGCGATGTCGGACAGGCGCACGATGGCCCCGCCCGACTCCTTGATCGCCAGGCGCTTGAACTCGTCCACCGAGCGCAGGTCGGTGTTGGCGGTGAGGTTGACCTGGACCAGGGAGCCCTTGGTGCGGCCCGGGGCGGTCAGGTAGTTGTTGGCGGCGAGCGCCGCGCGCACCTGGGAGGGGCTGACCCCCAGGGCGGCCATGCGGGCGGGCTTGAGCCAGATGCGCATGGCGAAGGTGCGCGCGCCCAGGATGTCGGCGCGCTGCACCCCGGCCACGGTGGACAGCCGGGGCTGCACCACCCGGGTCAGGTAGTCGGTGATCTGGTTCTGGGCCAGGATGTCCGAGGTGAAGGACAAATAGGCCGAGGCGAACTGGCTGTCCGCCGAGGTCACGCTGAGCACCGGGGCCTGGGAGTCGGCGGGCAGGTCGTTGCGCACCTGGTCCACCTTGGAACTGATCTCGGACAGGGCCTTGATGGGGTCGTAGTTGAGCTTCAGCCGCACGGTGATGGTGGACTGGCCCAGGACGCTCTGGGACTGGATGTAGTCGATGCCGTCGGCCGCGGCCACCGCCCGCTCCAGGGGGGTGGTGATGAAGCCGCGCACCAGGTCGGCGCTGGCGCCCACGTAGGTGGTGGTGATGGTCACCGCGGCGTTGTCGCTGCGGGGGTACTGGCGCACGGTCAGGGTGCGCATGGCCTGCACCCCGGCGATGATGATGAGCAGGTTCACCACCACCGCCAGCACCGGGCGGCGGATGAAGAGGTCGGTAAGCTTCATGGCGGTGCGGGCTCCCTAGTTGTTCTCCGGCTTGGGGGCCAGCTTGAAGTCCGGGGACAGGGTGTTGTCCACGGCCACGGCGAGCCCGTTGCGCAGCTTGAATACGCCGGTGCTGGCCACCAGCTCGCCCTCCTTGAGGCCCTGGTTCACGGCCACGAAGTCGCCGCGCTTCTCCCCGAGCTTCACGAACTGCTGGCGCAGGACCAGGGTGGCCTCGGCCCCGTTCTCCCCGGGCTTGGTGTCGATGACGAACACCGAGTCGGAGTAGGGGGCGTAGAGCACCGCGGTGGCCGGGATGGCCAGCACCGGGTTGGCCTGGGGCAGGGCGATGGACACGTTGGCGAACATGCCGGGCAGGAGCGTCTCGTCGTGGTTGGCCAGGGTGGCACGCACCTTCACGTTGCGGGTGGCGGGGTCCACCACCGGGTTGACCACGCTGACCGTGCCGGAGAACTCCCGGCCCGGGGCCGCGTCGGTGGCGATGCGCACGGCCAGGCCGGCGCGCACCGCGGAGAGCTGCTGCTGGGGCAGGGTGAAGTCCACGTAGATGGGGTCCAGGGACTGCAGGGTCACGATGGGCGTGCCGCTGTCGATGACCTGGCCCAGGTTCACCTGGCGCACGCCCAGGCGGCCGGCAAAGGGCGCGCGCACGGTCTTCTTGGCGATGGTGGCGCGCAGGTTGTCGGCCGTGGCCGCGGTCTCCTTGGAGGAGGCGCTGGCCGTGTCGTACTCCGACTGGGAGATGGTCTTCTGGGCCAGGAGTTCGGTGTTGCGGGCCAGGGTGGTCCGGGCCAGCTCGGCCGAGGCCTCGGCCCCGCGCAACTGGGACTCCTCGGCCGCGGTGTCCTGGCGCAGCAGGACCTGGCCGGCCTTGACCGTGGCCCCGGCCTCGAAGGCGATGGCCGTGACCTTGCCCGCCATCTCGGCGGTGACCGTGATCCCCTGCACCGCCACCAGGGTGCCCACCGCGGTGAGGCGGGGCTCCCAGGTCTCGGCGCGCACCGGGGCGGCGGTCACGGCCTGGGCCGGGGCCTTGAAGGCCTGGGCGTTGGCGGCCATGGTCTTGAACTGGAGGAGCTTGGTGCCGGCCAGGGCCGCGACGGTGAGCACCAGGGCCAACAGGATCAGGAAAATGCGTTTTTTCATGGGACTGCTCTCGACAAGGGTTTTTTGATATTTTGGTGGTGAATGTTTCAGCGTCCGGTCCGACTCATGGCCCCGTCCAGGAGCACGTCCACGCAGCGCGCCACCTGGGCCTGGTCCAGGGTCCCGAACTCCGGTTTCATGAGCTGGCACTGGATGGCCTCGATGAGGCCGTGCAGGAGCAGGGCCAGGGCCGGGGTGTCGGCCGGGTCCATGCCCGACTCGGCGGCCAGGCCGGCCAGGAGCTGGTTGAGCTTGGCGTGCAGGGTCTCGTGGACCTCCCGCAGGTCGTAGCGCGGGGTGGACTCCACCGGTCCGTAGAAGGCCGCGTGCACGAAGCGCAGGATGTCCACGTTGCCCTCCAGCAGCTCGAACACGCTGCACACGAAGGCCCGGGCCTGCTGCCGCGCCCCGCCCGGGGCCGCGAGGCCCTGGTCCAGGGCGGCCAGGTAGCTGGACATGGCGAAGTCCAGGATGCTCAGGAACAGGTCGTCCTTGCTCTTGAAATAATAGTAGAGCGTGGGCTTGGTCACCCCCGCGGCCTCCACGATCTCCCGCACCGAGGTGGCGGCGAAGCCCTTGCGGGTGAAGAGCCGCGCGGCCTCCAGCATGATCCGGCCGCGGTTGCCCGGGTCCTGGGCCAGGCCGTGCAGCACGCTGTGCCGCTCCGGGCTGTCGGGCCCGGCCGGTAGGGCAACGGCGGGTTCGGCGGCCGGGGCTGCCGCAGGCAGGTCGTGTCGGTGTTCCATGGGTGTTTCCTGGAGTGGGGCGCAATATACCGACCGGTAGGTAAGCTCGGGGCCAGCTGGTGTCAAGCGGTTTCAGGCGAAGTATTGATGGCGGCCCGGGACAGGCCGGGGATCAGCAGGGGAGGTGCACGGTGACGGTGGTGCCGTCGGCCTCCGAGGTGCTCATGGCGATGCTGCCGCCCTGGGCCTCGGTGAAGAGCTTGGCCGAGTATGCGCCCAGACCGGTGCCGGTGGCCTTGCCCGCGGACACGTACTTGCCGAAGAAACGGTCGCGGATGGCGGCGGGCACCACGCCGGCGTTGTGCACCGCGATGCGGGCCTGGCCGGTGTTTTCCAGGGAGATGACCACCGGGCTGCCCGGGGGCGCGGCCTCGCAAGCGTTCTGGACCAGGTTGAAGAGCAGGGAATAGACCAGGATTTCCTCGCCCCGGACCAGGAACTCATCCCCGGGCCGGCGCAGCATCCCGTGGATCAGGACCACGCAACGGACGCGGCGGCGGCTGGACAACGGATCGATTTCCTTGATGATCTCGTCAAGTACCAAAAGCACGTTCAGGCGCTCCGGCTGGAGGGTGAAGGTCCCGTCCTCGATCCTGGCCAGGTTCATGAGGCTGTTGATCATGCGCAGCATCTTGTAGCCGGCGGTCTGGATGAAGCGCAGGCTCTCCGCCTGGTCGGCAGTCAGGTTGATGCCCATGATGATGTCCGAGAGGCCGATGATGCTGGTGAGCGGGCCCTTGAGGTCGTGCCGCACGATGCGCTCCATGTCCTCGCGCACCTGCTCGAACTCCTTGCGGGCAGAGATGTCCTGGACCATGAGCAGCACCCGGCCGGGGACTTCCTGGGTGCGCCTTCCCTGGATGCGTACCCAGGTGGACGCGTCCGGGCCGGCGGTGAGCCGGGCCTCGGCGGAGAACTCCCCTCCCTCGCGGATGACCCGGTCGATGTGGCTGTCCAGGGCCTGGCGCTCCTCGGGGTCGGGCACCGCCTCCAGGAATTTCTGCCGGTCCAGGGAAGAGGCCGAGGGCAGGCGGAACAGGTCGCGGAAGCCCGCGGTGCAGACCACCTCGCCGCTGCTCCCGTCCACTTCGCAGCCGCCAATGCGGCCCAGCTTGGAGGTCTCGCGGAGCAGGTGCTCGCTCTCGGCCAGGCAGGATTCCGCAGCCTGGCGCAGGCTGATCTGCCCGGCCAGCCGGCGGGAGACCAGGGCCAGCCCGGCCAGCCCGGCCAGCCACAGCACCGCGAGGTTCAGGGCCGAGGCCCGGAGCTGGGAGTGCATGGCCTCCCTGAAAGGGCGCATGGCGATGGAGCCCACGATGCCGCCGCGCAGGTCGCCCAGGCGGTAGCCCTGCTGGGCATGGCATTTGAGGCAATACTCCTCGACCCGGAAGGGGAGCATGAGCCGGAAGCTCTCGCTTCCCTTGAGTTCGGCCAGGTCGCTCACCTCCGGGGCGCCCTGTCCCAGGGCCTCCAGGGCCTGGCGCTCCCAGTCGTCCGGGGCATTGGCCGGGTTCAGGGGGTGCAGGCTGGTGAGCTTGGTGTGGATGTCGGTCTGTTCCTGGAACTGCTCGTTGACCTGGCGGGTCATGTACGCCGGGTTCATGAGGGTCAGGGTCGCCCCGCCGGGCCCGGGGATTTCCCGTTCGGGGACGTCCAGGTAGGGGTTGGGCGAGGTGCTTTGGTCCACGTGCACGTAGACCCCGCCGTGCGCCGCGTTCCAACGGCGGTAGACCATGTCCTTGACCAGCGCGGTACGGGCGGAGTGGTAGGCCACCGCACGGGTGGTTATGCTCAGGTTGCGGTAGCTGTTGGCAAAGGCCCCGGCCAGGAGCAGCGTCCAGAGCACGGACAAGACCAGGGTGAAACGGCCCACCCGAACGGGCCAACCGTCATGTGAGGATTGCTGCGATCGACTGGGAAACATCACCCCCCCCGGATGCGGCGCAACAATCGGTCAAATCGTCAATCTTGACAAGAGGAATCCGAAATAACCGATAGGTTTCGTCCAATGAGTTGGCGCTCAGGCCAGGGGTCGGAAAAAAAACCGGGTGTCCACGGCCATGACCGGGAAGCCGGGGGGCAGGACGGTCGGGGGTATCTCGGCGAACCCGTGCTTGGCGTAGAAGCGGTGGGCGGCCAGGAAGCGCTCGGTGGTGCCCAGGTAGATCCCGCGCACCCCGCGGCCGCGCGCCCAGTCCAGGGCCGTGGCCAGCAGGGCCGCGGCCACCCCGCCGCCGGCCGCGCCGCGGTGCTCCCGGGCTACGAACATCTTGCGCAGGGCGCAGAGGTCGTCCCCGATGTCCTTGAGGGCCACGGTGCCGGCCAGGGAACCATCTCGCCGGGCCAGCCAGAAATTGCCGCGCCCCGACTGGTAGAACCCCGGGATGTCCGCCAGGTCCGGCTGGTCCGCGGCGGTGATGGCCAGGCCGAACTCCTGGCGCTGGATGGCCAGGATGAGGGCCAGGACCTCCTGCTCCGCGCCAGGGGAGAAGGGGGTGATGCGCAGGCTCATTCCAGGCCGTGCCCGGGGGGCAGGCGGTCCCAGACCACCTTGCCCAGGGATTTCTTGAACTTGCGCAGCAGCACGTAGAGCGCGCCCGGGCCGCCGTCGCGGGGCAGGGCGGTGACGAAGGCCAGCACCACCCGGCGCAGGGGGTCCTGGGTGAGCCAGGTGCGCACCGCCTCGCGCAGCACCGCCGAGCCGCCCGGGGAGTTGAGTCCGCGGCCGGTGACCAGGAGCACGCAGCGCCGGCCCAGGTTGTACTGGTTGCGCAGGAAATCCAGGAGCGCGAACTGGGCCTGCTCCGCGTTCAGACCGTGCAGGTCCAGGTGGGCCTCCCAGGAGAAGCGGCCGGCCCGCAGTTGCTGCACGGTGCGGGGGTCCAGGCCCTTGACCTGGGCCGAGGTGAACTCCTCGCTGAAGCTGAGCTCGAACTCCACGTCCCCGTGCACCATCTCGCGCAGGCGATCCCCACCCTCGCGGCCCGGGGCGCGTATGCCCAGCGCCGGGGGCGGCGGGGGCG
>JAEXTU010000338.1 GCA_023453335.1 Pseudomonadota bacterium
GTAGTACACCGCGTCCCGCAGGATGGTCATCTTCTGCTTGATCTCCACCTCCAACTGCTGGCTCTTGGTCACCAGGGCGAACTTGCAGGTCAGGAAGCGGATCTCGCCCTTGCTGTCCTTGAGCTCCACGGTGAAGGGCTCCACCTTCACCACGATGTCCGCCAGTTCGGGCTCCGGAGCAGGCTCTTGCTCCGCGGGCTGCTCCACCACCGCCTCGGGCGGGGGCGGGGGCGGCTCCACCTTCTTGGGTTTGAGTAGCAAGAACAGGACCAAACCGATAATCAGCACCAGGCCGCCGGCGATGCCAGCCAGGACGCGCTTGTCTTTGAGCCAGGGGGGGAGTTCCCGCTTGGGCTTGGGCTCGGACTCCAGGCTCACCGCCTCGGATGGAGCGGCGGGAGCGGCCGGAGCGGCCTCCTCCTCATCCTCCTCGTCGAGGAACGGGGCGTCCTCCAGGTCGAGTTCGACCTTCTGGGACGCCTTGGGAAGATTGCTGGCCAGTTCCTCGGTATCGAGCTCGGCTTTCTTTTCAGCGCCCGCAGGATCCGGGGTCAGGTCGTCGTCCGGTGCGGCGAGGAGGACCATGGCGGGCGCTGGGACCGGTCAGGCCGGCCCCTATTTCTCGAAGATCTTGTCGATCTTAGCGCCCAGGGTTTCCGCGGTGAACGGCTTGACGATGTAGTTGGACACCTTGGCCTGGACCGCTTCGATGATGTTCTCCTGCTGGGCCTCGGCCGTGACCATGAGGAAGGGCAACTTGCCGAACTCCTCGCTGGCGCGCACCTTGCGCAGGAGGTCGATGCCGGCCATCTTGGGCATGTTCCAGTCGGAGATGACGAAGTCGATCTTGTCCCGGTTCAGCGCGTCCCAGGCCGTGGTCCCGTCGTCGGCCTCCACGATGTTGTTGAAGCCGAGTTGGCGGAGGATATTCTTGATGATCCGGCGCATGGTCGAGAAGTCGTCCACCACCAGAACCCGCATATTCTTGTCATAGGCCATGGAACCGTCTCCTTGTTCCGAATCTGCTCAACTCAGGCCGTGCGAGGCCCGAAATTTCTCGCGGAGCTTCTTGAGCGCCTGCGAGTGGAGCTGCGAAACCCGGCCCTCGGTGATGCCCATGACCTCGGCGGTTTCGCGCATATTCAGTTCGTCGCTGTAGTAGAGGGATAATACCAGCTTTTCCCTGTGGGTCAATTCGTCTATGAGATCGGCCAGTTTGTCAATGATGTCATTGAGCGCGGCCGAGCGGTACGGCTCGTTCTCGTGCAGGGGCGAGGATTCCGGGGAGAAGTACTCCTGCATGGTGTCCAGGTTCAGGCACAGCTGGTTCTGCAGGGCGCCCAGGCCGGCCTCCACGTCGCGCTCGGACAGGCCGGTGACCTTGGCCAGCTCCTCCTTGGTGGCGGAGCGGCCGTGCAGGTGCTCGATGCGGGTCATGGCCTCTTCCAACTGGCGCACCCGATGGCGCAGCCCGCGGGAGAACCAGTCCATGCGCCGCAGCTCGTCGAGCATGGCTCCCTTGATGCGGTTCTCGGCGTAGGTCTCGAACTTGATGCCCAGCTTGGGATTGAACTTGCCCAGGGCCTCCACCAGGCCCAGGGTCCCGGCCGAGAGCAGTTCGTTCAGCTCCACCTGCTGGGGCAGCTTGCCCTTGAGGCGCAAGGCGAGAATCTTGATCTTGGGCGCGTAATGGCGGACGATCGTGTCCCGCGCCCGATCGTCGAACTCGCCCCAGGCCAGCTGGCCGGCCTCGAGCTGCTTCCAGGGTTCACTCCTGGAAGAGGAGCTTTTTCCAGAAAAACTTGATGTTTCCATCGAGAGTCGCCGGCGGCTTCAGGGCCGCCACCTTGCTGGCCACCTGGGCCAGGGCCTTGGCTGCCGGGGAGTCCGGCTTGCGCCGCACGAAGGGCTTCTGCTCCACCACCGCGGCCCGGACCTCCGGGTCCTTGGGGAGAAAGCCCAGGAAATCCAGGGAAACGCCCGAAAGGAACGTGTCCGTGGCCGCGTAGAGCCGCTTGAAGGCGTCCCGGGCCGCGGCCGCGCCCTCGGCCATGTTCACCAGCACCCGGAAGCGGTCCACCCCGTGCTCGGCCTTGAGCACCTTGATGAGGGCGTAGGCGTCGGTGAGCGAGGTGGGTTCCGGGGTGAGCACCAGGATGCGCTCCTGCACCGCGATATTGAAATACACCGCATTGTCGCCCAGGCCGGCCCCGGTGTCCACCAGGAGCACGTCGGTGGAGGCGTCCAGGGGGTCCAGGGCCTCCAGGAGTTCGAGCTTCTGGCCGGTGTCCAGGTCCAGCATCTCGGTGACGCCCGAGGCCGCGGGCAGGATGGAGAAGCCGTAGGGAGTGGGGTGGATGATCTCGGCCAGGTCCGCCCCCTCCTGGAACAGATGGAAGAGATTCTTGGCCGGGGACAGGCCCAGGACGACGTCCACGTTGGCCAGGCCCAGGTCCGCGTCCAGGAGCACCACGCGGAGGCCCTGGCGGGCCAGTTCGCAGGCCAGGCTGACCGAGACGTTGGTCTTGCCCACCCCGCCCTTGCCCGAGGTGACGGCCAGGACCAGCGGCGCCTTGGCGGAGGTTTGCGAGTTCTTGCCCATTCCTTCCTCAGTTGGCGTACCGGCCGCTCCGGGCCGGGACTTCGGTGGCCGCGTCGGGCAACTCCTGCTTGAAGAGCAGCCGCCACAGGGCCAGGCGCTCGGCCGGCACCAGGGAGTCCTTGAGCCCCGGCCCGAAGGACAGGGCGCTCACCGGCAGGCCGGTGGCCTGGGCCACGTTCACCACCGCACCGTACGTACAGGCTTCGTCGAGCTTCGTCCAGACGAGGGACGAGGTTTTCGTGCTGCGGTACCGCTTGAGGAAGGCCGCGTACTGCCCGGGGGCCAGGTGCGGGGGCAGGGCCAGGTGGGCAGCGCAGTCCTCGCGGCCGGCCAGGCCCAGGAGGCCCAGGTAGCGGTCCAGGTCCAGGTCCGCGGGCAGGGCGGGCAGATCGATGAAGATGCGGTGGGCGTCGCGGTTCTCGGTCACCAGCCGGGAGAGGTCCGCGGCGGTGGCCAACTCGGCATAGGCCAGGCCGGACAGCTCGGCGTAGTGCTTGAGCACCAGGCGGCCCTTGCCCTGCAGGCAGTCGGCGTTGACCACCAGCACCTTGGCCGCGGCCTTTTCCCGCTTGGCGCGCAGGGCCAGGCGCAGGACCGCGCTGGTCTTGCCGCAGCCCGAGGGGCCGGCCAGGACGTGCAGCCGCTGCGGCCAGTTGGCCGCGGCAAAGGGACGCACGGACACCATGTCGCCCAGCACGGTGAGGGCGGAGAGCTTGCGGTCGGCGCGCAGCTTCTGCCACAGGGCCAGGATGGCCCCGTCGGCCACGCCCTGGGCCTCCAGGTGCTCCAGGGGCATGCGCTGGCGCGGAGTGAGCGCCGAGAGGTCGGCCTTGGCCCGGGCCAGGGCGTAGAGGTGGGACTTGATCTGGTCCCACTCCTGGTGCCACTGGCCCCAGCCCGGCCGGGGGGCGGCGTCCAGGCCCAGGTCCGGCTCGGCGTCCCCGGACTCGGCGTCCAGGGCGGCGGTGACTTCGCACACGCAGCGCCCGTTCTCCCGCCGGGTCTGGGTGTCCAGGATGACCGCCTCGCTGCCGAGTTCGGCCTTGACCTGTTCCAGAACGCTCTTGGCCGATCCGCCACGGAAGGTCTTAACCCGCATATTCCACATCCACGTTGGCCAGGGTGGTGAGCTTCACGTCCGCGGGGATCTCGGCCTGGGAGATCACCGGGAGGTTGGGGATGAACCGGGCCAGGAGCTGGGCCAAGTGCGGCCGCGCCACCGGCGAAGAGAGCAGCACCGGCTGTCCGTCGGTGGCCACCGCCTTGTCCGCGGCGCTGTTCACCGCGGTGATGATCTTCTGGGCCAGGCCGGGCTCCATGGCCAGGTAGGCCCCGTGCTCGGTCTGGCGGATGGAGTCGCTGAAGGCCTTTTCCACCTTGGGCGAGAGGGTCACGATGGGCAGGGAGCCGTCGGTGGCCAGGTTGGGCTTGACGATGGTGCGGGACATGCGGGTGCGCACGTACTCGGTGAGCTGGTCCGCGTCCTTGGCCGCGCGGCCGTAATCGGACAGGGCCTCCACGATGGTGAGCATGTCGCGGATGGACACGCCCTCGCGCACCAGGTTCTGGAGCACCTTCTGCACCTGGCCCAGCGAAAGGATGCCGGGCACCAGCTCCTCGATGGCCTTGGGCGCGCGCTTGCCCACGGTGTCCAGGAGGGTCTGCACCTCCTGGCGGCCCAGGAACTCGTGCAGGTTGCGCTTGAAGACCTCGGTCAAGTGGGTGGCGATGACCGTGGCCGGGTCCACCACGGTGTAGCCGGCCAGCATGGCCTCTTCCTTCTGGGTTTCGGAAATCCACACCGCGGGCAGGTTGAAGGCCGGCTCCTTGGTCTGCACGCCCTGGATGCGGTGCTTGGCGTCGCCCGGGTCCATGGCCAGGAAGTGGTCGATGAGGATTTCCGAGCCGGCCACCTCGTTGCCCTTGATGAGCAGGGTGTACTGGCCGGGCTTGAGCTGGAGGTTGTCGCGCAGGTGCATGGAGGGCACGATGACGCCCATGTCCAGGGCGAACTGGCGGCGGATGGAGCGGATGCGGGACAGGAGGTTGCCGCTCTGCTCCTCGTCCACCAGGGGGATGAGCCCGTAGCCCACCTCCAGTTCCAGGGAGTCCAGGGGCAGCAGGCTCTGCACCTCTTCCGGGGTGTCCAGGGACCCGGCCTTGGACTTCTTCTTGCCCTTATCGGTGGTCGCCTCCTGGCTGCCAAAGTGCTTGGAGGACATGGAGGCCACCGCGAGCATGCCGCCGGAGAGGAGCAGGAAGGGGAGGGTGGGCATGCCCGGCACCAGGGCGAAGACCACCAGCACGCCGGACACCAGGCGCAGGGCGCGGTGGTGGTAGGTGAGCTGGCCCAGGAATTCCTCGCCCATCTTGGCCTCGGCCGCTGCGCGGGACACGATGATGCCCGCGCCGGTGGAGATGATGAGCGAGGGGATGGTGGCCACCAGGCCGTCGCCGATGGTCAGCAGGGTATAGATCTTGGCCGCTTCCAGCCAGTTCATGTCCTTTTGGACCACGCCGATGAAGAAGCCGCCCACGATGTTGATGAAAGTGATGAGCGCGCCGGCCTTCACGTCGCCGGCCACGAACTTGCCCGCGCCGTCCATGGCGCCGTAGAAATCGGCTTCCTTGCGGATGGAGTCGCGGCGCTTGCGGGCCTCGTCCTCGTCGATGAGGCCGGCGTTCAGGTCCGCCTCGATGGCCATCTGCTTGCCGGGCATGGCGTCCAGGGTGAAGCGCGCCGCCACTTCGGCGATGCGCGTGGTGCCCGAGACGATGACGATCTTGTTCAGGGAGAACAGGATCAGGTAGATGACGATGCCGATGGCGAAGCTGCCGCCCACCACGAACTGGCCGAAGGACTCGATGACGTGGCCGGCGGCCGAGGTGCCCTCGTCGCCGTGCAGCAGGATGAGCCGGGTGGAGGCCACGTTGAGCGCCAGGCGCAAGAGGGTCATGACCAGGAGCAGGGACGGGAAGATGGAGAACTCCATGGGAGTGCTCATGAACATGGTGGTCACCAGCACCACCAGGCTCATGGCGATGGAGAAGGTCAGCATCACGTCCAGGATGATGGTGGGCATGGGCACGAGCATCACGAAGAGGATGACCACCACGCCCGCGGCCAGCATCACGTCGCCCTGCTTGGCGAACTTGCTGTAATCGATGTTCAGATGTGAGAATTCGCGAGCCATAATCTTGACACCTTCGCGTTGGTCCAGCTTCCGATTCCGGGTCAGGCTCCGCGCTTGAACTTCTGCAGCTTGGCCAGGAGCGAGGCCACCGCCTTGAAGAACTCTTCGGGAATGGTCTCGCCGACCTCGACACTCTTATACAAGGCCCGTGCCAGGGGGGCGTTCTCCCGGATGGGTACGCCGTGCTCCCGGGCCACCTCCTTGATCTTCTCGGCCATGTGGTCCAGGCCCTTGGCCAGCACCACCGGGGCCGGGGCCTCCAGGGCGTTGTAGCGCAGGGCCACGGCCACGTGGGTGGGGTTGGTGACCACCACGTCGGCGCGGGGCACCTGCTCCAGCATGCGGGCCATCACGACCTTCATCATCTCCTGCCTCATCTTGTTCTTGACGATGGGGTCGCCTTCGGCCTGCTTCCGTTCGTCCTTGACCTCGAACTTGGTCATCTTGAGCTGTTCGTTGTAGTCCCACCGGGTGTAGAGCAGGTCCGCGATGCCCACGGCCAGGATGGGGCCCAGGGTGTACTTCACCATGGTGGCCCCGGTGCCCAGGATGTAGGAGGCGATGCCCTCGGCGTTCTGGAAGAACAGGGGAGCCATGTTGGCGAATTCCCGCTTGAGCACGATATAGGGCGCGATGGCGATGATGATGGCCTGGACCAGGCTGCGGGCCAGGCGGACCACGGCCTGGGGTGAGATCAGGAGCCGCTTGAGGCCGGCCACCAGGTTGAAGTGCTTGGACAGGTCGAACTTGAACATGTGCTGGGTGGTCCACAGCTTGCCCACCTGCAGGCGCAGCGTGATGTAGGCCACCAGGCCCAGGAAAAGCAGGAACGGCAGCAGGGCCTTGGCCAGGATGACGGAGACCTCCACGAAGAGCCGGTAGACCTCGCCGGGGGTGGCGTTGAAGCTGATGGAGGCCTTGAGGAACCAGGCGTATACCATCATCATCTGCTTGCTCATGTAGCCCATGAGCACGCGCAGGGCGATGAGCGAGGCCAGCAGGAGGACCGCCTTGGTCAGCTCGCTGCTCTTGGGGACGCTGCCCTTCTCGCGCGCCTTGCCACGCCGTTTTGGTGTGGCCTGTTCTGTTCTTTCTGGATCTGACTGACCAATGGGCACGGCGCGATCTCCCGGTCAGTTCATGTTCTTGAGCAGGTTGAGGAACAGTGGTCCCATGCCGGTGATGAACTCGCCCACGTGCCGGGACAGGGTGGTGAAGAG
>JAEXTU010000400.1 GCA_023453335.1 Pseudomonadota bacterium
GTCTTCAACCGCGGCCGCCGGGGGCTTGTCAGCAGCAGGGCCGGTCTCGGCCGCGGAAGTCCCGACCCTCCACCTGGCCGTGCGCCTGGGCATGAGCGGCAAGCTCTGGCTGGCCGCTCCCGACGCGGCTCCCGAGAAGCACACCCACCTCACGTTCGACCTGGACGACGCCCGCCGCCTGCTCTTCATCGACCCCCGCACCTTCGGCAACGTGCGCGCGGTCCCGGGCGGCCGGCTCCCGGACTGGCCGGCCTTCGCCGCCCTGGGGCCGGAGCCCCTGGAGATCGGCCCCGAGGAGTTCGCCGCCTGCTTTACCGGCCGCTCCGGCAAGATGAAGGCCCTGCTCCTGGACCAGAATCGCATTGCCGGGGTGGGCAACATCTACGCGGACGAGTCCCTCTTCCGCGCGGGCATCTCCCCCGAGGCGAGGGCGGACCAGGTGTCCGCGCCGCGCCTGCACAAGCTCCACGCCGCGCTCCAGGAGGTGCTCCGCGAGGCCATCGCGGCCAACGGCTCCTCCATCCACACCTACCGCGACGCGCACGGCGACGCCGGCGCCTTCCAGAATGAGTTTCGCGTCTACGGCCGCCACGGCCAGCCCTGCACGGTCTGCAAGACCAAGCTCACCAAGACCACCGTGGCCGGCAGGACCACCACGTACTGCCGCAGGTGCCAGAAGGGCTAGGCACTTCACACCCGGCCCCAGGGCGGGTACAAGCGGCCTGACACCATGAGCACCCACGCCCGTTCCATCGCCAAGAGCGCACTCGTTGTCGCCTCGGGGACCTTCATGTCCCGGCTCCTGGGCTTTGCCCGGGACATGGTCACGGCCTATGCCCTGGGCGCGGGGTGGGCGGCCGACGCGTTCTTTGTGGCGTTCCGCATCCCGAACCTGTTGCGCAACCTGTTCGGTGAGGGGTCCATGACCATGGCCTTCGTGCCGGTGTTCACCCGCACCCGCAAGGAGGCGGGCGAGGACGCGGCCCAGGCCATGGCCCGCTCGGCCCTGGCCTGGCTGGTGGTGGTGCTGGGAGCGCTCACCGTGCTGGCGGAGCTGGCCGCCGGATCCATCACCGCGCTCATGGCCCCGGGCTTTGCGGACAACCTCGAGGCCGCGGCGCTGACCACGACGCTTTTGCGCATCACCTTCCCCTTTGCCCTGTCCATCTGCTGCGTGGCCCTGTGCATGGGCATACTCAATGCTTCGGGCAAGTTCCTGGCCCCGGCCCTGGCCCCCTGCGTGCTCAACCTGACCCTCATCGCCGCCGGCCTGGGCGCGGTGTTCCTGCATTTCTCGGTGCCGCACGCCCTGGCCTGGGCGGTGCTGGCCGCCGGGGTGCTGCAATGGGTCCTGCAACAGCCCTTCCTGCGCGGCATCGGGTTCACCTGGCGCGGGGGCTGGACCTGGCGCGACCCGGGCGTGATCCGCACCGCCCGGCTCATGCTGCCCACCCTGTTCGGGTCCGCGGTGTACCAGCTCAACATCGTGTTGGGCACGGTCATGGCCTCGTTTTTGGCCGAGGGCAGCATCTCCTACCTCTACTACGCGGACCGGGTGGTGCAGTTCCCCCTGGGGGTGTTCGGGGTGGCGGTGTCCACCGCGGCCCTGCCCAGCCTGGCCGCCCTGGCCGTGGCCGGGGAGGGCGAGGAGTTCAGGCACACCCTGAACGCCGGGCTCAAGCTCTCGCTGTTCATCTGCCTGCCCGCTACCGCCGGGCTCTTGGCCCTGTCCGAGCCGGTCACCCGGCTGCTCTTCGGCCGGGGGGCCTTCGACCCCGGGGCCGTGGCCGCCACCTCCCACGCCATGATGGCCTATGCCCTGGGCCTGCCCGCCTTTGCCCAGGTCAAACCCCTGGTCTCGGCCTACTACGCCCAGGAGGACACCCGCACCCCGGTCATGGTGGCGGCCTTCTGTTTGCTGGTGTACGTGGGCCTGGGCTTCGCGCTCATGGGGCCCATGGCCCACGTGGGCCTGGCCGTGGCCGCCAGCGCCTCGTCCTGGGTGAACTCTTTGCTCCTCTCCGGGCTGTTGGCCCAGCGCATCGGCCCCTGGCGGGACTATCTGCGCGGCTCGCTTTCGGCCGCGCTGCTCAGCCTGGGCCTGGGCCTGGGGGCCTGGGCGACCGTGCCCATGGGCAAGTGGGCCGTGGCCCTCATCCCGCTCTGGGCCGCGCTCTACATCCTGGCCGCCCGCCTGGCCCGGGTGCCCGAAGCGATTCTTCTGACCGACGCCCTCCGCCGCCGGCTGGGCCGCAAAGGAGTCTGAACCATGCGCGAGATCGTGCTCGTCAAAGTCTCCGGCGAGGACAAGCCGGGCCTGCTGCACGCCCTCATGGCCGTGCTGGCCGAGTTCAAGGTCCGCATCCTGGACCTGTCCCAGGCCGTGATCCACGACCAGCTGAACCTTTCGGCCCTGGTGGAGATCCCGGCCGAGGCCGTGTCCGCGCCCATCTTCAAGCGGCTCATCTACCGGGCCGGGGACCTGGGGGTGCACATCGCCTTCGTGCCGGTGAGCCTTGAGAGCTACGAGGCCTGGGTGGCCAGCCAGGGCAAGGACCGCTGGATCATCACCCTCTTGGCCCGGGAGATCACCCCGGCCGAGGTCTCGCGCATCGCGGGCGCGGCCGCGGACAACGGGCTCAACTGCGACTTCATCACCCGGTTGTCCGGCCGCATCTCCCTGACGAGCCCCGACGCCCTGCCCCGGGCCTGCGTGGAG
>JAEXTU010000419.1 GCA_023453335.1 Pseudomonadota bacterium
GCACGATGGAGGTCAACCCCGAGGACCGGCCCCTGCGCCGGGACGAGCTGCTGGCCCACGCGGCGGACGCGGACGGGGTTGTGGGCCTGCTCACCGACCGGATCGATGCGGAGTTCTTCGCCGCGGCCAAGCGGCTCAAGGGCTACGCCAACTACGCGGTGGGCTTCGACAACATCGACGTGGCCGAGGCCACCCGGCGGCGGCTGCCGGTGTCCAACACCCCGGACGTGCTCACCAACGCCACGGCCGAGCTGGCCTGGACCCTGCTCCTGGCCACCGCCCGGCGGGTGGTGGAAGCGGACCGGGTCATGCGCTCCGGGACCTGGCCGGGCTGGGGGCCGCTCCAGTTCATCGGCGCGGACGTGACCGGCAAGACGCTGGGCGTGGTCGGCGCGGGCCGCATCGGCGCGGCCATGGCCCGCATGTCCAAGGGGTTCGGCATGCGGGTGCTCTACACCTCGCGCAGCACGTCCAACCCGGAACTGGAAAAGGAACTGGGCGCGCGGCGGGTGGGGTTCGAGGAGCTCTTGGCCGAGTCGGACTTCGTGAGCATCCACGCCCCGCTCAACCCGGCCAGCCGGCACCTGTTCGACGCCGCGGCCTTTGCCAGGATGAAGCGCACCGCCATCCTGGTGAACACCGGCCGGGGGCCGGTGGTCAAGGAGGACGACCTGGTGGCCGCACTCCGGGCTGGGATCATCGCCGGCGCGGGCCTGGACGTGTACGAGAACGAGCCCAGAATGGCCCCGGGCCTGGCCGAGTGCCCCAACACCGTGCTCCTGCCCCACGTGGGCTCGGCCACGGTCTCTGCCCGGGAAGGCATGTCCCTGCTGGCAGCCCGAAACCTGCTGGCCATGCTCCGCGGCGAGCGGCCGCCCACCTGCCTGAACCCCGAAGTATTCGGCTAGCGAATACGAAAAAGAACGCGCCGCGCTGCAGTCGATGCGGCGCGGCGCGTGTGTTTTTCCAGTCGCGGGCTAGGCGTGCTTCTTCACGTGCCAGCGCCAGGCCGTGTCCACGATGCTTTCGATGTCCGAGCAGGCCGGCTTCCAATCCAGGGTCGCATAGGCCCGGGAGGCATCGGCGTACAGGGCGTGGGGGTCGCCCTCCCGGCGCGCGCCGTACTTGACCGGCACGGGCCGGCCCGAAACCTTCTCCACTGCCTGGATGACCTCAGCCACGGACAGGCCATGCCCGGTGCCCAGGTTCAGGAACATGCTGTCCCCGCCCGCCTCCAGCCGCCGGATGGCGGCCACGTGCGCCGCGGCCAGGTCGTCCACGTGGATGTAGTCGCGGATGCAGGTGCCGTCCGGGGTGTCGTAGTCCGTGCCGAAGACCTCGATGTGGCTGCGCTTGCCCAGGGCCGCGTAGCAGACCAGCGGGATGAGGTGGGTCTCGGGGTCGTGGTCCTCGCCCACCCGCCCTTCCGGGTCCGCGCCCGCGGCGTTGAAATAGCGCAGGGAGGCGAAGCGCAGCCCGTAGGCGTGGTCGTAGTCGCGCAGGATCTGCTCCATCATGAGCTTGGACCAGCCGTAGGGGTTGATGGGCGACTGCCGGGTGTCCTCGGTGAGGGGCAGGCGCTCCGGCGTCCCGTAGGTGGCGCAGGTGGAGGAGAACACCACGTTGCGGCATTCGTGGTGGCGCATGGCCGAGAGCAGGGACAGGGTGCCGGCCACGTTGTTGCGGTAGTACTTCTCCGGGTCCTGCACCGATTCGCCCACGTAGGCGAAGGCTGCGAAGTGCATGACCGCCACGGGCTTGTGGGCCTTGAACACCCCGTCCAGGAACTCCCGGTCGCGGATGTCGCCCTTGAGCAAGGGCCCCCACTGCACGGCCCACTCGTGGCCGTAGACCAGGTTGTCGACCGCCACCGGCTCGTAGCCGGCGGCCTTCAGCGCCTTGCAGGCATGGGAGCCGATGTAGCCGGCCCCTCCGGTGACCAGAACCGTGGGCATCTCAATCCTCCAGCCGAAGTTGCGTGTCCGGGATGGGCCCGTCGGGTCCGTAGGGGTCCCGGGCCGGTCCCGGAACGGTCATGCGTTTCTCGCGGAAAAAACCCCGCACGTCCAGGCCCAGCTTGACCGCCTGCCCGGCCTGCAGCGCGGGCACGCCCAGGGCCGCGGCCGGGATGAAGGCCGCCAGGGCGATGTGGGGCAGGGGCGCGGCCAGTTGCTGCACCAGGATGGACGTGGTGGCCGCGGGCAGCTGCCCGGGGTGCAGGGCGAACACCCGGGGGGTGAGTTCCCAGACATTGGCCCAGCGGGTACTGTTGGTGGGGGTCAGGGCGATGCTGAACTCGTGGCGGCCCCGGCCCGCGTCCAGGGCCAGGTCCATGCGGTAGGCCTCGGACAGGGGGAACTCGCCCTTGTACGCCAGGAACGAGGGCTCCAGGTGGTTCTGGGCCAGGTGCAGGAGGTAGATGCCGCTGGGCGACCAGGCCAGGTGCACGTCGCCGAAGGGCGCATAGGGCTTCTCCACGGCCCAGCCCCGCAGCCGGGTGCGGGCCTTGTCCCAGTCGGTGATGGCGGCGTCGCCCAGGCGCTGGTCCCTGGCGCGGTGGATGGTCGTGCTGGGAGCGGAGTCCGCGGGCCTGGCCTCGGCGTGGATGTCCTCCAGGTCCGGGTTGAGCGCGGCGAACATGGCCCCCAGTTCGGCATAGGGCGCGTTGTGGCGGTCGATGATCCCGAAGTCGTAGTCCTCGCCGTCGGCCCGGCCGCCCAGGGGCTCGTCGTAGAGTTGGAACCAGTGGGTCCCCACCACGCCCGGCAGGGCCGCGAAATTGCGCAGCGCGGCCTCGGCGGTCTTCACCCGGGCGGCCTGGTCAGGCACGGTGAGCAGGTGGCCGTTGTTGGTGTTGCCGCTGCGGTTCTGCGCCCCGGCGCAGAACCACTCGGACACCAGCACCGGCCGGCCCTTGCCCAGGGCGTCCAGGGCCTCGAAATACCAGGGCGCGACCCAGCCGTCCGGGGCGTCCACGTTGTAGTTGGTGGAGATCACGTCCACCCAGTCGCGCATGCCGAGCACCGCGTCCTGGTTGAAGTACAGGGGCAGGCGGTCGCCCAGGACCAGGACCCCCGGCCGGACGGCCTTCACCGCGTCGTGCACCAGGCGGTAATAGGTGGCGGCCATGCGCCGGGTGAAGAGGTTCACCACCGCCATGCCCCGACCGCCGGGCCGCAGGCGCAGCGAGGCCCCGGCATGCTCCAGGTCCGCGAAGGAGTGCGCCTTGTCCGGGACGAAGTCCGCGAGCAGCCGCTTCCAGGAGCCGCCGTACCAGGTGCGCAACAGGTCCAGGAGCCGCTGCTTGGCCCCGTTGTCCAGGGGCCGGGCCAGGTACCAGCGGAAGAGCTGGGAGTTCCACCAGCCCGCCTCGTTGTCGGTGAAGACGCCCAGCAGCCTGTCGTCCCCGGCGTAGGGGGCCAAGAGCTCCCGCGCCTTGGCCGCGGCCCGCTCCGAGGCGTCAGGGGCATAGGGGTCGAACCAGTGCAACTGGGCCAGGCGGCCCAACTCCAGGTCCGGGGCCAGGGCCAGGCTGAAGTCCTTGGCCGGATCGGACCAGGCCCCCCGGGTGTTGAAGCCCCAGCCCGCCAGCTTCTGGTCCACGTCCTGCCGCCAGGCCTGGGCCGAGGCGTAGTGGTTGGCCCAGTAGAACCCGGCCCCGGTGCTCAGGAGGGTGCCGTTGCGGGTGGCGTCGTCGGGCTTGAACCCGGCCACGATGTTCACGCCCTTGGAATAAAACCGCTTGCCGCCCGGGGTGTGCAGCCAGGCCACCCCGTCCTCCCGGGCCACGGTCCAGGCCCCGGCCGCGGCCGCCGGAACCGCGCCGGCCAGCAGGGCCAGGGCGCAGAGTACCCAGGCGCAAAGGGGCGTCCGGCCTGGCCTAGGCAAGGCCTATTTCCTTGAGCATGCCGGGCAGGACCTTGTCCGAATCGAAGTACTCCGCGGCGATGCGCCGGGCCGCGGCCCGGTGCCGGGGATAGTCGGCCTCCACGGCCGCCACCGCGGCCAGGATGTCGTCCTCGGTGCGCCAGGAGAAGAGCCCCTCGCCCACCGGCAGGTAGACGTCGAACCCGGTGTCCTGGTTGAGCACCGGTCGGCCCGCGGCCAGGTAGCAGGCCGCGCGGTCCGAGAACCAGCCGCTGCGGATGCGGATGTTCAGGTCCTTGGCCACGGTGAACTCGCCGCGCGAGGCCCGGATCATGTCCCGGTACTCCAGATAGTCCAGGGAGGTATCCAGGGCGTCGCTGATGACCCAGCCGTGCGACTGGTAGTCCGCCACCTCGGCGGGCTGCATGTTGGAGTACGACAGCTCGAAGTCCACGCCCGCCGGGGCCTTGCGGGGCAGGTCCAGGATCTTTTCGTACTCCAGGCTCTTGCGCCAGGAATAGGTCTCCCCGGCCAGGCGCACCTCGCGGTCCCGGGTGTCCCAGGAGCCGATGGTGGTGTAGCGGGCGCCCGGAGTGTCCAGGGGCGTCCACTGGTCCAGCACCACCGGCGGCAGGATAGGCTTCCAGTCGATATCCAGGAGGGGCACCGGGGTGCGGCCCGCGGGCAGGTTGTAGCCGAAGGTGAAATGGGCGTCGTGGGCCAGGTAGTAGGCGTAATCCGCGGGCACCTGGGCGCCCTTGACCATGGTCCACACCGGGTCGGTGTCGATGAACACCTTGCAGCGCGCCGGCATGTAGCTCTCGCGCAGGGGCATGATGCCGGAGATGTTCAGGAACATGTCGCAGGAGGCGCACCAGGCGGCCACCTCCGACTCGCTGGCCCCGAAGCTGCGCCGCTCCAGGCCAGAGCGGTAGGACCAGGGGATGTGCAGCCCCAGGTGAGCGAAGAAACTCGCGAGCACCTGCCGGCCATACTCGGAGTCGGCGCCGAAGTCGCGGGTCTGGGGATTGAAGGGGTAGGTCCAGTCCCCGGCGTCCTCCAGGAAGAACAGCTCGTGCCCCAGGCGCTGGAGCCCGAGCAACCAGTGGCCCAGCATCCAGGCCATGCCGCCCATGGGAAAGCCCACCAGATAGCCGGAAACCACGATTTTCAGAGGCCGGGCCATGGGAATTCTCACTGTTTGGCGGTTTTCAGGTTGGCGCGCAGCCGGGCCACGCCCTCGCGGATGGTCACCACCGGCACGCCGTTGGTCTTGAGCCACGCGGCGAACTTCTCCAGCTCCAGGGCGGACCAGGGCTCCCAGCCCAGGCCCGAGCCCACGTCGTGCATGCACAGCACCAGCCAGTCGTTGGGGCTCTTGAGCTTGTCCTGCACGAGCTTGATGAGTTCGTCGGCCTTCTGGCCGTTGTGCACCACGGTCCGGATGATGTGGTGGGGATGCAGGCCGTGGTTGACCCCATCCCCCTCGTAGCCCGCGGCCACCTGGTCGTAGTACTTCCTGCCCAGGGCCAGCACGTCGTCGTTCAGGTAGTTGTAGGGCACCACGTAGGTGGTAACGTCGAAGCCCAGGCCACGCAGCCGGCGGCGGGACAGGTCCATCTCCCGCTCGTAGGAACAGACCCGCAGGGGCGGCCGCCCTTCCCGGTCGGCCCCCGCCGGGGTGTCGCGGTACTCGCCGAACACCTGGTCCAGCAGGGCAAAGCCCAGGGCGTCCGCCACCTCCCGCAGGGGATTGACGTGCAGCTCCCCGGTGATCCGGTCGAAATAGTAGGAGCCGGGCTGGTTGGCCGATTCGTCCAGCTTGGCGGTCATCTCCAACTCGGTGTCGCCCTCCATGACGCAGGCCACCTGGGGGAGCCAGTAGTAGGCTTGGATCATGCCCGGCGCGGCCCCGTCGTCCCGCCAGGCGGTCATGACCTCCTGGGAATAGAAGGCCGGGATGTCGGTGATGCGGCGGTGGGAGTACCCGTGCGAGGCGACCTCCCAGCCGGCGTCCTGGAGCTCCCGGACCTCGTCCTCCCGCATGTAGTCGTCGTTGTCCGACTCCATCTGCTCCACGATGATGGCGGTCACCCCGGGCAGGCCCAGCTTGCGCAGCACCGGGAAGGTGTACTCGTACACCCCCCGCAGCCCGTCGTCGAAGCTCAAGGTGACCATGCCCGCGGCCCCGGCCGGCCGCAGCGCGGCCAGGACCAGGAAGAGCGCGAGAAGCACGACCCGCATGACGCGTCCTCCTAACATGCCGGCTACAGGCCGGCTTCGGCCAGCATCCGGCCGAGCACCTTGGCCGAGTCGAATTCCGCCTCGGCAATGCGGCGGGCGGCCCGGGCGTGGCGCGGCCAGTCCGAGCGCACCGCATCCAGGCCGGCCAGGGCCCCGGCCTCGTCCGCAAAGGTAAGCACGCCCTCGCCGGTGGCAATGAACTCGGAAAACCCGGTGTCCTGGACCACCACCGGCCGGCCCAGGGCAAGGTAGCACGCACTGCGGCAGGAGAACCAGCCCGAATGCGAGGCCACGTAGGCGTTCTTGGCCGTGGAGAACTCGCCCAGGCCGCTCTGCAGGTAGTCGCGGTAGATGAAGGGGTCGCGGGACACGGACCAGCCGTCCACCACGCGCCAGCCCTGAGCCTCGAGTTCCTCCTTGGGCGGCTCCCCGCCGCCGATGGCCAGCTCCAGGGCCGCCGAGGTCTTGCGGGGCAGGCCCATGAGCTTCTTGAACTCGTAGTCCTTGCCCCCGTACTGCACCCCGGCCACCAGGGGGCCGCGCTCCGCGGGCTGCCAGCTCATGACCGTGCTGAACACCTGCCGCTGCGGGGGCCGGGAGGGGTCGAAGCAGTCCAGGACGATGGGCTGCCGGGTGGGCCGCCAGTCGAAGACCCCGCTGGGCACCAGGCAGCCGGGCTTGCCGATGTTCTCCCCGAAGCTGAAGAAGATGTCGTGCTTGCGCAGCTGGTTGATGCTCCAGGTGGTGGGCTCGTCCAGGGTGCCGTCCTCGTAGGGCGGCACGTGCTCCTGGGTGTAGAGCGGGTCCGAGTCCAGCAGCGCCTTGACCGGGATGCCCAGGTACTCCTCGCGCATCTGGCAGTTGCAGGAGATGTTCAGGAAGAAGTCGGCGCGCTTGATCACATCGTCCAGGGCCGCGGCGTCCAGGCCCCAGAAGGTGTTGTTGGCGTCGCGCACGCAGAAGCGGTCGGCCAGCTCGGGGTCCACCGCGGCCAACTGGCGGGTGAGCCACTCCACGTTGCGCGAGGCGTCGCCGGTGAAGGTGCGGGCATCGTTGTCATAGGTCCACTTGCCCGAGTCCTCCAGGTAGTAGCAGTCGTGCCCCAGCCGCAAAAAACCCAGGAGGTACTGCACGTAGTCCCAGAACACCCCGCCCACCGGATAGGTGCAGCACAGCCCGGTGACGATGATGGTGCGCCGCTTCATGCCGAGGTCCCGTCCGCGGCCGCATCGTCCGTCGCCACATCGGGCAGCTCGGCCGGCCCGCCCTTGTCGGTCTTCTGCTGCAGGGCGTGCAGGCGGGCGAACTCCCCGCCCTGGGCCATGAGCGCGGCAAAGGCCCCGGACTCGATGATGCGGCCCTCTTTCACCACCAGGATCAGGTCGGCCCGCTTCATCATGGACAGGCGGTGGGCGATGACGAAGGTGGTGCGGCCCCGCATGAGCCGGTGCAGGCCGTCCATGATGGAGGCCTCGGTTTCGGCGTCCACCGCGCTGGTGGGCTCGTCCAGGATGAGGATGGGGGCGTCCTTGAGCAGCGCCCGCGCGATGGAAAGCCGTTGGCGCTGCCCGCCGGACAAATTGGAGCCCCGCTCGTCCAGGGGGGTGTCGTAGCCCTGGGGCATGCGCAGGATGAACTCGTGCGCCCCGGCGGTCCGGGCCGCGGCCTCGATGTCCGCGTCGGTGGCGTTCGTGCGGCCGTAGGCGATGTTGTCCCGCACCGACATGGGGAAGAGCGTGGTTTCCTGGAGCACCACCGCGATCTGCTGGCGCAGGCTCTTCAGGGTCACGTCGCGCAGGTCCTGGCCGTCGATGGCGATGCTGCCCGCCTGGGGGTCGAAGAAGCGCAGGAGCAGGCCCATGAGCGAGGTCTTGCCCGAGCCGGTCTTGCCCACCACCGCCACCATGCCCCCGCCCGGCGCGGTGAAGGACACCTCGTGCAGCACCGGGACCCCCTCCTTGTACCCGAAGGTCACGCCCGAGTACCGCACCTCGCCCGCGGCGATGGCCAGGGGCCTGGCGTCGGGCTTCTCGGGCATGGCCTGGTCCTGGTCCAGAATCTCGAACACCCGCTTTATCCGCGCGGCCGAGGTGCGGATGTCCGCGGTGATCTGGGAGAGCTGGGACAGGGGGGTGTACAGCGAGGCCAGGTAGGCCAGGAACACGGTAAGCTCGCCCTTGGTCAGGGTCCCCTCCACCACATGGCGCACGCCCACGTAGAGCACCAGCGCGCTGCCCAGGGCGGTGAGCGCGCCCACGGCCCAGCCGAAGAAGGTCTGGTAGGAGAAGAGCTTGAGCTTGCGCCGGAAGGTGTGCCTGGAGTCCTCCTCGAAGCGGGCCCGCTCCTCGTCCTCCCGGGCGTAGGCCTGGACCAGGGAGATGGAGCTGAAGATGCGCTCCACCCGCGAGTAGAGCTTGGACTCCAGGTGGTTGGTCTCCCAGCTCAGGTTGCCGATGATCCTGCCCACCCGGCCGATGGCCAGAAACAGGAGCGGGGTGATGCACAGGGCGTACACCGTCAGCTCCACGTCCATGCGCAGCAGGATCACGAACATGCCCACCAGGAAGGCGGTGGAGGTGATGGTGGTGAACACCCCGTTCATGAGCAGGGCCTGCACCGCGTAGCAGTCGCCCATGATGCGGTAGATGAGGTCGCCGGTGGGCTGGGTCTGGTGGAAGAGCAGGCGCTGCCGCTGCAGATGCTCGAAGAGCTGGACCCGCAGGTCCTGCACCAGGTCCTGGCCGATGCGGATGGTCACGAAGTTGTTGAGGAGCTGGATGAAGCCCACCGCGAAGTGGGCGAACACGTACAGGCCGGCGGCCAGTGCGATCTGGGCGCCGGTGGAGTACGCCGTGTACGGGATCTCCCGGCCCCAGAGAACCAGCGGCTGGCCGTCGATGATCTGGTCGAAGGCCAGCTTCACCGGCCAGGGCTTGAGCAGCTCCAGCACGGTGACCACGCCCACCAGGGTCAGGGCCCCGGCAAAGGTCCATACATAGGGCCGGGCGTAGCCCAGGAGGGTGCGCAGAAGCCGCATGGTCGCCTACGCGGCCAGCTCGCACTGGGCCGGGGCGGGCTGGGTCTCATCCTCCCCGTTGCTCCCGGCGCACAGGTTCATGTGCTGGGCCACGAATCCCACCATCCGCGCGCCGCGGAAATTGTCCCGCACCACCCAGAACAGGAAGGCCGAGAGCACGGCCAGGAGGAGCGCGCCGGCCAGGTACTGCCCCACCGCCACCGCCGCGCCGGTGAGCAGCGCGGTGGCGAAGAACAGGGACTGGGCCAGGCCGGTGGGGATCACCGCCCCGGCCAGGCGCACGAAACGCTTGTTGCCGCCGTGGTGCTCCACGGTGAGCCGGATCTGCACCTTACTCCACATGCCGGGCCGCACCTCCATGTCCCAGGGCGGGCTCTCGGAGGAGGAGGCGAACCCGGTGTCGATGCGCGGCTTGAAGCCCAGGCTGCGCAGGGCATCCATGAGCATCTGGAGCAGGTCTTCGCGCTCCACGCCCTGGTGGTTCCAGAAGAAACGGTGGAAGGAGAAGTGGTGCATGAACAGGCTGGCCAGCTCGCGCAGCTTGCCGAAGAGCGAGGTATGGGCAAGTTCCTCCAGCATAGTGACGGGCGGCTCGGGCGCGGCCATGGTCTGGGCATCGCGGCTCACCCGGGTGAAGGCCTTGGCCAGGGTGAGCAGGGTCCAGTACCGGGTCCAGCCCCGCAGCACCGGCTGGCTCATGGTCAAAAACACGATGATGGAGCGGGATTTCCAGTCGTCGTAGGTCGGGGGCAGCTTGGCGAAGGCCGCCCGGTTCACGGACCAGACCAGGCTGGCCGCCAGCATGGCCAGGCCGGCCAGCCCGAACCAGGGCAGGGCCGGGCTCAACACGGTGAGCACCGCCGCGGCCATGATCCACTCGAAGGACAGGGGCAGGTGGGAGAAGAGCGAGGCCCGCGGCTCGTACAGGGTCTGGAACAGCCCATTGCCGAACACCCCGTGGTAGATGACCGGCCGCACGGTCAGGGTGTGCCCGGAGATGTCGCCGTAGATGCGGCCGGCCCAGCGGGAGTTGCCCAGGGCGTTGAACCGCTCGTGGTGCTTGGGCGCCAGGAGAGCCTCGGCCCGGCCGTAGCCGTTCTGCTGCTTGAGGTAGGCCTTGATGGTGTTGCGGCGGTGGTGCCACACGAACATGCCGGCATCGAAGCCGATGAGGTGGCCCTGGTCCATGATCCGCCAGCAGGCGTCCACGTCGTCGCCCGCGGCCCGGTAGGTCACGTCGAACCCGCCGATGGACTTGAGAATGTCGGTGCGGAAGGCCATGTTGCAGCCGGGAATGTGCTCGGCCACGTCGTCGGAGAGCAGCACGTGGGTGGGCGCGCCCGGGGACACCGCCACGCAGGCCGCGATGCGGTTGTCCTCGAGCGGGGGCAGGTTGGGGCCGCCCACCGCGGCGAAGCGCGGGTCGGTGAAGGCCCAGGCCATGTAGGTGAGCCAGTCCGGGTCCACGTAGCAGTCCGAGTCGGTGTAGGCGGTGATCTCGCCCAGCGCGGCATAGAGGCCCACGTTGCGCGCCGCGGACAGGCCCATGTTGGGCTGGTGGATGACCTTGTAGATGTCCGGGCGCATCGCCACGTACTTGTCGGCGATGGCCCCGGTGGCGTCCTTGGACCCGTCGTCCACCACGATGACCTCGAAGCGGGGATAGGCCACCCTGAGGAAGGAGGCCATGCAGCCTTCCATGGTGGAGGCCGCGTTGTAGGCGCAGACCACCACCGAGATCAGGGGCGGGGCGGGCGGGATCATGGGCACCGGATGGGCGTAGACCTCGGCCAGGGCGGCCAGGGCCGCCTTGGGCCGCCGCGCCGCGTCCACCATGCCGAAGGCCCAGTCCTCGATGAGGTGGCCGCCGGTGAACCACTCGTCGGTCCAGGCGAAGACCACGGTGCCCGAGACCCCCAACTCGAAGGCCGCGCGCAGTTGCCAGCGCAACAGATGCGCCACCGCCTCCTCCCCGTGTCGCATGGAGTCCATGCCGAACTCGGAGAGCACCAGGGGCATCTCCTCGGCCACGTTCTGCAGCCGCTTGAGATAGGCCCGGAAGGCGGTCTCGTCGTGCAGATAGACGTTGAAGCAGAGAAAATCCAGGAACTTGAGGCGCAGGTACTCGGTGGAGGGGTAGTTGGCGTAGGAGCACAGGGCCTCGGGGTCCTCCTCCTTCACCACGTCGTAGAGCTTCTCCAGGAACTTTTCCAGGCGCTTGGCCCCGTGCCAGCGCACCACGTGGCGGGGAATCTCGTTGCCGATGAGCCAGCAGAAAACCGCGGGGTGCCGGCCGGTGGAGCGCACCGCCTCGCGGATGGTGCTCTTCACGCCCTCCTGCACCTCCCACTGGTCCAGGAAGCAGATATGCTGGGGCCAGGGCACCCCGATCATGACCCAGATGCCGTGCTTGAGCGCCAGGTTCAGGAGCCAGACCGGGGGCACCCAGTAGACGCGGATGGTGTTCACCCCGGCCTCGCGCATCTGGCGGAAGTCGGCCTCCACCTGCTCGGGAGCGGGCAGGAAGTCGCCGTTCTCGTCCGGCGGGAAGGGGCCGTAGGTGACGCCCTTGACGAAGAATTTCTGGTCCCCGAGGAAGAGGAACCGCCCCTTGACCCGAGGGCGCTCCACGCGGACGGAGGTCGTATCCATGTCCATGATCACCTTGGCGCGGCCGTTGTGCTCATCGTCCGCGCCTGCCGGCCTGCACGGCCGGCTCCCCTTTGCCACCC
>JAEXTU010000427.1 GCA_023453335.1 Pseudomonadota bacterium
CACCACCCTGCAGCGGGAGGCCAACTCCCGGCACGGGTTCTCGGCCCAGGACACCCTGACCATCGCCCAGGGCCTGTACGAGTCCAGGAAGGTGCTCACCTACCCGCGCACCGACTCGCGGCACCTCACCAAAGAGATTTTCAAGGAACTGCTCGACCACCTGCGCGCCATTTACCACCACTTCCCGGACGTGACCCCCCTGGCCGCCGAGCGCATCAAGAAGGGCGGGAAGTTCGCCTGCGTGGACGACAAGAAGGTGACGGACCACCACGCCATCATCCCCACCGCCCGCAAGGTGGAGCGGAGCGCGCTCAGCGACCGGGAGTGGGCTATCTACGAGATGGTCTGCCGCCGCACCCTGGCCGCCTTCCTGCCCGACGTGACCTTTGCCGCCACCACCGCCTGGATCGTGGTGGAGGGCGAGCGCTTCAAGGCCACCGGCAAGGTCTTCGCGGACCGCGGCTGGCTGGCGGCCGAGCCCTGGCGCGCGGCAGAGGACAACCCGCTGCCCAGGCTGCGCAAGGGCTCCAAGGTCCTGGCCGCCGAGGTGGCGGCCATCCCCCACCAGACCAAGCCGCCCCAGCGCTTCACCGACGCCTCGCTCCTGGCGGCCATGGAGACCGCGGGCAAGCTGGTGGAGGACGAGGAGCTGGCCGCGGCCATGAAGGACCGCGGCCTGGGCACCCCCGCCACCCGCGCCGCTACCATCGAGACCCTCATCTCCCGCAAGTACGTGGACAAGCAAGGCAAGCGGCTCATCGCCTCGGACCGGGGCCTGCACGTGGTGGACACCGTGGCCGGACGCCTGCCAGAGGTGGCCTCGCCCGAGATGACCGGGGAGTGGGAGAAGCGGCTCAAGGACATCGAGGCGGGCCGCGACACCTACCCGGCCTTCATGCGCGACATCCGGGAACAGGTGGTGAACGGGGTGCGCAGCGTGGCCCGGCCCCAGCGCCCGCAACGGCCTACCCCGCCACGGCCGGTCTCAGTTCCCGGCAATCCAGGCTCGTCCCCGGGGCAGGGTGGGGCCGCTGGCGCAACTCCACATCCCGAATCCCAGGAACCCACCATTGACGCCAGCCGGCAAGCAATCGCCGCCCCCTCCGCGCCCCCTGCCCCGGTGGGCAAGTGCCCCCGCTGCGGCGGGGACGTGCTGCCCGGCAGTTCCTCCTGGTCCTGCGCCAAGTTCCTGCCGGAACACGGGGGCTGCGGTTTTTCCATCCCCCGGACCTTCCGCGGCGGCGCGGTGAGCGAGGACCAGGCCCGGGACCTGCTGGCCAAGGGTCGCACCTTCACCCGGGTCCGGGTCAAGACCCGCACCGGCGAGGCCAAGATGCTCCTGCGCCTCGTGGACGGAAAGCTGGACGCCTACTTCAAGGACTGACCCCTGGCGGGCCGCCCGATTGACAAGGGTAGGCCGGCACTTTAGTTGCAAAGCATCCCATCAGCGCAACCAGCGCACGGAGGAACGCCGCCTATGGACCTCAAGCCGTACATCCGGGCCATCAAGGACTTCAAGCCCGGCATCACCTTCTGGGACATCACCCCGCTGCTCGGCGACCCCAAGGCCTTCCGCTACGCCATCGACGCCATGGCCGAGCAGCTCTCGGGCAACGGGGCCAGCAAGATCGTGTCCGCCGAGGCGCGCGGCTTCATCCTGGGCGCGCCCCTGGCCCACAAGCTGGGCATGGGCTGCGTGCCGGTGCGCAAGAAGGGCAAGCTGCCCTATTCCACCATCTCAGTGACCTACGACCTGGAGTACGGCACCGACACGCTGTTCATGCACGAGGACGCCGTGGCCAAGGGCGAGCAGGTCATCCTGGTGGACGACGTGCTGGCCACCGGCGGCACCATGGTCGGGGTCTGCGACCTGGTGGAGAAGGCCGGCGGCATCGTCAGCGGGGTGGGCTTCCTCATCGAGCTCACCTACCTGGGCGGCAAGGAGAAGCTGGGCCGGCCCTTCACCTCCGTGGTCCAGCTCTAACCCCGCATTCCCGCACCCGACGCGGCCTCCGTCCCCCCGGGCGGGGGGCGCGCTGTGCAACCCAAAGGACAGCACCATGCCCGTGTTCGGCATCATCGGCGGCAGCGGCCTGGACAACCCCGACATCCTCAAGGACGCCCGCGACCTGGACGTGGACACCGCCTGGGGCAACCCCTCCTCGCCCCTCAAGGCAGGGACCATCGCCGGCCGCCAGGTCTACATCCTGGCCCGGCACGGCCGCGAGCACACCGTGCCCCCCACCTTCGTGAACAACCGGGCCAACATCACCGCGCTGAAAGAGGCCGGCTGCACCCACATCCTGGCCACCACCGCGGTGGGCTCCCTGCGCCAGGAGATCGACCGCGGCCACCTGGTGGTCCTGGACCAGTTCATCGACTTCACCCGCCGCCGCGCACTCACCTTCCACGAGACCTTCGCGCCGCACAACCCGGCGCACACCCCCATGGCCGACCCCTTCGATGCCGCGCTGCGCGCCAACCTCATCGCGGCGTGCAAGGAACTGGGCATCCCCCACCATGAGAAGGGCACCGTGGTCACCATCGAGGGGCCGCGCTTTTCCACCCGGGCCGAATCCCACATGTTCCGCGCCTGGGGCGCCCAGGTCATCAACATGAGCACCGCGCCCGAGGCCGCCCTGGCGAACGAGGCCGGCATCCCCTACGCAGCCGTGGCCATGTCCACGGACTACGACTGCTGGAAAGCGGACGAGCACCCCGTCACCTGGGACGAAATCCTCACCATCTTCAAGGCCAACGCCGCCAACGTCACCAACGTCCTCATCAAGGCCATCGCCGCGGCGTAGGGGAGGGCGGGGCGCTGCCCCACACCCCGGCAGGGGAGGCTCCCCGCTTCCCCTGCACCCCACCGGCTGGGGCCAACGGCCCCAGAC
>JAEXTU010000443.1 GCA_023453335.1 Pseudomonadota bacterium
CCCGGGTGGATTGCATTGCGTCGAGCAAGGCGGCGGCCCGAAGGCCCACGCGGGTCCTTGTGGTGGAGGACAGCCACGTGCAGGCCAAGATCATCGGCCGCCACGTGACCGCCCTGAGCAGCTTCGAAACCGTGACCGCGGAGTCCATGGCCGAGGCCGCCGCGGTGGTGGCCAAGGCCAAGGGCAACCTCCTGGCCGCGGTGGTCAACATGAACCTGCCCGACGCCCCGGACGGCGAGGCCGTGGACATGCTCATGGCCTCCGGCGTGCCCACCATCGTGCTCACCGCCATCTTCAAGGAAGAGGTGCGCGCGGCCCTCTTGGCCAAACGGGTCACCGACTACGTGGTCAAGGAGAACATGGCCGTCCTGGACGACCTGGTGGCCATCGTCACCCGGCTCTACCGCAACCTGGGGGTCACCGCCCTGGTGGTGGACGATGAGCTTGTGGACCGGACCCTCATGCGCAAGATCCTGGAGACCCAGCGCTACACCGTGCTGGAGACGGACAACGGCACGACCGCCCTGGAGATGGTGCGCGCCCGGCCGGAGATCGGCCTGGTGGTCACCGACTACCACATGCCGAAGCTGGACGGGTTCGAGCTCACCCGGGAGCTGCGCCGGGAGAAGAAGCGCAGCCAACTGGCCATCCTGGGCGTGTCCGGGGTGGACGACCGCACCCTGCCCGCCCGCTTCCTCAAGCTGGGGGCCGACGACTTCCTGCTGAAACCCTTCACCGCCGAGGAGTTCACCCTGCGCGCCAACCACGCGGTGGAGCTCATCGAGATGATCGCCGAGATCAACGACTGCCGGCAGCGGGGCTAGGCCACGTCGATCACGACCTTGCCAATGGCCCTTCCGGACTCCACCAGGGCGTGGGCCTCGGCCGTGCGGGCCAGGGAGAAGCCGCGCTCGTCCAGCAGGGGGCGCAGGCTCCCCGCGTCCGCCAGCTCGGCCACCCGGCGCAGCACCGCGGCGTAGTCCGGCTCCGCCACCTCCGAGACCAGGGGCAGGAGCATGAACACCACGTGCAGGGACAAGGCCTTGGCGTGGACCACGGACAGGTCGTGGGTGGAGCGGGTGTTGGTGGACACCACCCGGCCCCGTGGCCGGGCCGCCACGAACGAGGCGTCCAGGGTCTTGCCACCCACGGTGTCGAAGACCAGGTCGAAGCCCGGGCCGCCGGTGAGCCGGGCCGCATAGGCCGCAGGCTCATCTTCCTTGTAGAACACCACCTCGTCCGCGCCCAGGAAGCGGGCCAGCTCGGCCTTGCCCGGGGAGGACACGGTGGCGGCCACGGTGAGGCCCGCGGCCTTGGCCAACTGCACGGCCACGTGCCCCACCCCGCCTGCGCCGCCGTGCACCAGGATGTGCTCGCCCGCCCGCATGGCGGCCTTGGCGTGCAGGGCGTCCCAGGCGGTGATGGCCACCAGGGGCAGGGCTGCGGCCTCGCGGAAACCGAGGGTGCGCGGCTTGGGGGCCAAAAAGCGCACGTCCACGGGCATGAGTTCGGCCAGGGAGCCCTGACGGTGGCCCAGGCCGCCGGCGCAGCCGTAGACCTCGTCGCCGGGCCGGTAGGCCTCCACCCCCTCGCCCACCTCCTCCACCAGGCCGGCGAAGTCCATGCCCAGCACCCCGGGCAGCTTGGGCGCGAAGCCCGGGGCCAGGGTGCGGATCTTCACGTCCACCGGGTTCACGCTGGCCGCGGCCACCCGCACCAGGACCTGGCCCGGGGCCAGCTCGGGCCGGGGAATCTCCCCCAGCCGGAAATTCGTGACGTCGCCGAAACCGTGCAGCAGCATGGCGCGCATGGTGCCCTCCGGGATTGGGAGTTTGCCTTACAGTACGCGAGCCGGCAGCCTGGGGCAATGCCCCGGGCGCACAAGGCCGGCGACTACCGGGTGGCGGCCGGCGCCCCGGATTCATTGTCTAGAGAGTATCAAGAGTGGTACTGTTGAGATGGACAACTGCCTTTTTTAGTTCCTTGCATCTCCTGGAAGCTCAACCGGCATCCGATTGTTTTTCATCGCACTAAAAAATACTTGGCCCTTTTCCCTTGACTTGTCCGGCAAACAGGTTACTTAGGCCGGGCCAGTCGCATCAAGACATTTTGTCGACCATGTAAAATTCACAGCTGGCATGTAGCATTCAGGAGTTGAACGCAATGGTTAAGTCGATTTACGTTGGGAACCTGCCTTTCTCCGTTTCCGAGACCGAGATCCGTGACCTGTTTGGGGCTTACGGCGACGTGCAGTCCGTCAAGCTCATCAACGACCGCGAAACCGGCCGCTTCCGCGGCTTCGGGTTCGTGGAGATGAACGAGGCCGAGGCGGGCGAGGCCATCCGCGCCCTCAACGGCTCCGACCTGGGCGGCCGCGCCCTGAAGGTCAATCTCGCCCAGGAGAAGCCCCAGCGCCAGAACCGCTGGTAGTCCGGCAGGCCCGACGGGCCATGCACTGCACACTAGGCGCCCCCCCTCGGGGGGGCGCCTTTTTTTGCCCCTCCCGCCCCGCCTTTACATCCCGGCCCAGGTGTCGTATCCCGCCCCCGCCTGACCGGCAGTCCTCCGGAGGAGCCATGCCCCAGACCCGCAGCTTCGCTTCCGCTTCCAGGAGCTTCGCCTCCGACAACAATTCCGGGGCACATCCCCGCATTCTCGAGGCCCTGGCGCGGGCCAACGCCGGCCACTGCGTGGCCTACGGCGCCGACCCCTGGACCGAGGAGGCCAGGGGCCACTTCCGCCGCCTGTTCGGCGCCGCGGCCGCGGCCTTTTTCGTGTTCGGCGGCACCGGGGCCAACGTCTGCGCCCTGTCCTCCCTGTGCCGCACCTGGCAGGCGGTGGTCTGCGCCGAGAACGCCCACATCAACGTGGACGAATGCGGCGCGCCCGAGCACGTCGGTGGGTTCAAGCTGCTCACCGTGCCCGCGGACCAGGGCAAAATCACCCCGGAGGCCGTCACCCGCCGCCTGCACGGCTTCGGGTTCGAGCACCACTCCCAGCCCCGGGCAATGTCCATCACCCAGGCCACCGAACTGGGCGCGGTGTACACCCCCCAGGAGATCAAGGCCCTGGCCAACCAGGCCCATGCGCACGGGATGCTCCTGCACCTGGACGGCGCGCGGCTGGCCAACGCGGCCGAGGCCCTGGGCACGTCCCTGCGCGCCCTCACCAGCGACTGCGGGGTGGACGTGCTCTCCTTTGGCGGGACCAAAAACGGCCTGGTGTTCGGCGAGGCGGTGGTCTTTTTGCGGCCGGGCCTGGCTGACGAATTCAAGTACCTGCGCAAGCAGAACATGCAGCTGCCCAGCAAGATGCGCTTCATCGCCGCCCAGATGTCCGAACTGCTCACGGACGACCTGTGGCGGGACAACGCCCGCCAGGCCAACGCCATGGCCCGGCTCCTGGCCGGCAAGGTGGCCGGGCTGCCCGGGGTGGCGGTGCAGGGCGAGGTGGACACCAACGCGGTGTTCGTGCGCCTGCCCCGCCGGGCCGCGGAAAAGCTCCGGGAGACCTTCTTCTTCTACACCTGGGACGAGGCCGGCAGCCCGGAGGCCCCGCTCTACCGCTGGATGACCTCCTTCGACACCACCGCCGCGGACGTGGACGCATTCGCCGCGGCCCTGGCCCAGGCCCTGACCGTGGCCTAACGTGCTGCGCTGACTGGATTTTCCCAAACAGGGACTTGCCGCAGCCGGTCCGGTCTGCTACGAACATTCATCACAAGCGGGCGCTTGGCCCGCCAACCGGAGGCCCTATGATCACCTTCGACCACGTGCACAAGTGGTACGGGGACATGCACGTGCTCAAGGACATCTCCCTCACCGTGGGCGAGGGCGAGGTGGTGGTGGTCTGCGGCCCCTCGGGCTCGGGCAAGAGCACGCTCATCCGCTGCATCAACCGCCTGGAGCCCATCCAGAAGGGCGACATCGTGGTGGACGGCCAGAGCCTGGCCGACCCCGCCACCAACCTCACCATGCTGCGGGCCGAGGTCGGATTCGTGTTCCAGCAGTTCAACCTCTACCCGCACATGACCGTGCTGGAGAACATCACCCTGGCCCCCTCCCTGGTGCGCGGCCTGCGCAAGGCCGAGGCCGTGGACCTGGCCATGGAGCTCCTGGCCAAGGTGAACATCCCGGACAAGGCCCAGGCCTTCCCCTCCCAGCTCTCCGGCGGGCAGCAGCAGCGGGTGGCCATCGCCCGCGGCCTGGCCATGCGGCCCAAGATCATGCTCTTCGACGAGCCCACCAGCGCCCTGGACCCGGAGATGATCAACGAGGTGCTGGACGTGATGAAGAGCCTGGCCCGGGAGGGCATGACCATGGTCTGCGTGACCCACGAGATGGGCTTTGCC
>JAEXTU010000448.1 GCA_023453335.1 Pseudomonadota bacterium
AGGTGGCCCCGCCCTCGCGCAACACCCCGATCACCGTGGGGTCCTTGGAGAAGTGCAGGGTGGGGAAGAGCTTGACCAGGGCCTCGAAGTCGGCCTCGGTGGCGATGTCCAGTTCGGTCTCCCGGTCCCCGGTCAGGGCCAGGTCCTGGAGGCGGGCGTTGACCACGTAGGCGTCAAAGCCGTTGCGCATGACGGTCTTGCAGATGGAAATCGCGTCTTTGAAGGGCTGGGTCATGGGGGCGTGGCTCCCTGGGTGGCGATGTATGGGCCGCTTCCGGTCCGTTTTCGGCTATAGCCTGCGGGGTCCAGGCCCGTCAAACAATACGCCGGCCGGCGATGTAGTTCGCCCGCACCCGGCCGTGCAGGGTGGTCCCCAAGAGCGGGGTGTTCGCGCTCCGGGAGCGCAGGGTGTCCGGCCCCACCTCCCAGGCCTCGGCCGGGTCGAAGAGCAGGAAGTCCGCGGAGTCGCCCGGGGCGAAGCCGTTGGCGGGCAGGCGGAAGATGCGGCCCGGGCCGGTGGCCCAGGCGCGCATGAACTCCTCGGCCGAGAGCACGCCCTCGCGCACCAGCCGCCAGGTCCAGGCCAGGGCGGTGTCCAGGCCGGTGATGCCGCAGGGCGCGTCGGCAAAGGGCGCGTCCTTCTCGGCCGCGGCGTGCGGGGCGTGGTCCGTGGACAGGATGTCGATGACCCCGGAGCGCAGGGCCTGGCGCAGGGCGGCCACGTCGTCCTCGGTGCGCAGGGGCGGGTTGACCTTGGCCAGGGTGTTGTAGCCCTCGCAGGCCTCCTCGGTGAGGAAGAGGTAGTGGGGGCAGGTCTCGGCCGTGACCGGGATGCCCCGCTCCTTGCCCCAGGCGATGAGCCCCACGCTCTCCCGGCAGGAGATGTGGGCCAGGTGGATGGGAATCTCCAGTTCGTCGGCCAGGAGGATGTCCCGGGCCACCTGGATGGCCTCGGCCGCGGCGGGCTGGCCGCGCAGGCCCAGCAGCGTGCTGACCCGGCCCTCGGTGATGCCCGCGGCCGGGGCCAGGTAGGGGTCCTCGCAGTGGTCGATGACGGTCAGGCCCACGGTGGCCGCGTATTCCATGGCCCGGCGGAAGAGTTCGGTGCTGGCCACCGGCATCCCGTCGTTGGAGGCCGCCACGCACCCGGCCTGGGCCATCTCGCCCAGGGGGGCCAGCCGCTCCCCGGCCAGGCCCAGGGTGAGCCCGGCCACCGGGAACAGGCGGGGGCCGTGCGGGAAGGCCGCGGCGGAGCGCTCCAGCATGAGCCGGGTCACCGCGGCGCTGTCGTTCACCGGCCGGGTGTTGGCCATGCACATGAGGGTGGAGAACCCGCCTGCGGCCGCGGCCCCCAGGCCCGAGGCGATGTCCTCCTTGTGCTCGAACCCGGGCTCGCGCAGGTGGGTGTGCACGTCGATGAGCCCGGGCAGCAGGGTGAGGCCCGCGGCCTCCACCACCTCGGCGGCCGCGGCGGCCGCGGCGGCTTCGGGGCTGCCCGAGGGGACCAGGTCCTGGACCTTGCCGCCGGACACCAGGAGGTCCACCCGGTCCTCGGGCAACAGGGCGTTCTGGTCCCGCCAGGGGGCCTTGGTGGAGGGCCAGGCGGCCCCGCGCACCAGCAGGTCAACGGACATGGCCGGGCTCCTTGCGGGTCAGGGGTAGGGCGAGCAGGGCCATGCGCACGGCCACGCCCGCGGCGGCCTGGTCCAGGACCAGGTCCTTGGCCGCGGCGGCCAGGCGGGAGGAAATCTCCACCCCGGGGTCGCGGAACCCGGAGAGCAGCACCTTGGCCCCGGGCCTGGCCCGCTCCAGGTGCCGCAGGCCCAGGCCCCAGCGCCCGGCGTACTCGCGCGGGTCGGGGATGAGGCCCTCGGCCACGCGCTCCGGGGCGAGGCGCAGGCACATTACCGCGTCCACCCCGCGCGCGGCCTTGTCCAGGTCCGGGTAGACCGTGACCGGCAGGATGTCGGCACGGGACGGCAGCAGGGTGCGCGGGGCGCAGAGCCGGACCTTGGCCCCCAGCCGGGAGAAGAGCCGGATGGCGGAACGCGCCGCCCCGCAGTGGCCGCTGTCGCCCAGGATGAGCAGGGTGCGGCCGAGAAACCTGCCCCACTCCCGGTGCAGGGTGAAGGCGTCGAGCAGGGCCTGGGCCGGGTCGGCGTGCCAGCCGTCGCCGGCGTTGATGACCGGGCAGGCCAGCTTCCTGGCCAGATAGGCGGCCGCGCCGCTGCGGCCGTGCCGGGCCACCACCGCGGCGGGGGCCTTGGCCTCCAGGCCGGCGACGGCATCGCGAAGTTTCGTGTCCGTTGCCTGGGCGGCCGGGGCGACCGGGTCCGCGCCCAGGCGCACGGCCGCCGCCCGGAACGAGGCCATGGCCAGGGAGGTGGGCTCGTCGGAGTACAGGGCCACGCGCCGGCCGGCCAGGACCGGGTCCGGGTTCTCCTGCCGGGCCTCGGCCTCCAGGCAGGAGGCGGCAAAGGCGAAGACCTGCTCCACGTCGGCAGACGACAGGGGGATGACGTCCAGGAGGTCCGTGTGCCTCCACTGCATGCGGGGTCCTCTGCGGCCAGGGGCCGGGCTGGGGTGTACGGCGGTGATGCCGCCTGCCGCCCCTGCCCGCTCGAAAAATATTTTCGGGACGGGGCGTTAGAGGCGTTCGGCGAGCGCTTCCGGGACCATGGTGTACACTGCGCGGCGGCCCACTTCAAGTGTCCCGAAATCCGCCTCTCTCCCGAGGAGCCGGGCAGGGTTCAGGGTCATCCAGGACACCACCTCGGGCAGGGAGAGCCGACCGGCGAAGCGCTCCAGGATGTAGGCGGCCTCGTTCCACAGGTCCAGGTCCGGGCAGGAGGCCAGGGAGTCGGTGCCCAGCACCAGGCGCACCCCCTCCTCGCGCAGCCGCTCCCAGGGGGCGCGGCCCACCCCGATGTGGGCGTTGCTGCGCGGGCACAGGCAGACCGTGGACCGGCGGCGGGCCAGAAGCCGGATGTTGGGCGAGGACAGATGCACGCAGTGCACGGCCAGGGTGAGCGGGCCGAGCAGGCCCAGGGAGTCGGCGTAGGACACCGGGGAACAGCCCGGGGGCGTGAAGTCCTTGGGCACCACCCGCTCCCGCAGGAGCGAGGCGAACCCGCCCGCGCCGTTCATCAGGAATTCGCTCTCGCCCTCGTGCTCGGCCAGGTGCAGGGAGAAGGGCCGGCCCCGCCAGGCGCACCAGGCATAGGCCGCGCGCAGGGATTCCGGCCGGGTGGTGGCCAGGGAGTGCCCGGCCACGGCGCAGCGGCGCTCCATGAACTCCCGGGGCAACTCCTGGGCCCCGGCGGGCAGGTCCAGGCCCCCGGCCCCGGCGAACCCGAAGCTCTCCAGGAGCAGGAGGTGGTCCACCCCGGCCCGGTCCAGGGCGGCGGAAACCTGCTCCGGCCGGCGGGAGGTCACGTCCAGGACCATGGCCGTCCCGCAGGCGGCCAGCGCGGCGCAGGCCGCGTCCAAGGCCTGGGCGGCCACATCCTCCATGCCGGCGGGGCCCGAGGCCAGCAGGCTGCGCACCCAGGCCGTGAACCCCTGCCCGGCCACGGTGCGGCCGAGCAGGTGGGACAGCTCCAGGTGGGCGTGGCAATTGATGAGGCCGGGGGCGATGGCGCCCTCGCCCAGGTCCTGCACCGGCCCGTCCCAGGTGCGGCTGACCTGGGCATAGCGGCCGATCTCCACGATCCGCCCGTCCCGGATCACCAGCATGGCGTCGTCCAGGGGCTCCGCGCCGGGGACCATGGTGAGGGCCCGGCGGACGCGCAGTGCGCGGAGGGACGTGCGGTGGGGGTCGGACATGGCGGCCTCAGAGTTCGGGTAGCAGAATCCCCTAGGGAATGCTACAGACTTTTAAATTTAATTCAGTATTCAAAGCAGAACCCCGGCTGGTCCCAAATCTGGATGCGCGACTCGTCCAGCCCCAGCCCGGCCCAGGCCGGAACCATCTCCCGGCCGTGCCCCAGGATGTCGGACAGGTCTGAACGGGAAACCAGGAGCCGGGCCGGACGCTGCTCCAGGCCCTCCAGGATTCCCGCCAGGTGGGCGAGGAGCGCCCGGCTGCGGGCCATCTGGCCCAGGGCCGGATGCCAGGGGCCGGCCAGAATCTGTTCGGCCAGGCCGTCCTGGGGGGCCAGGCCCAAGCGGATGACCGGCACCCCGGCCCGCCAGCAGTCCAGGAGAGCCCGGCCCAGCAGATCGGCGGCCGAGGCCAGGGTCCAGGGCGCATACTCCCCCGCGGCCCAGCGCCGGGCCAGGCCGGTGCCCGGGAGCACCACGCAGGGATACAGGCGCAGGGCCGCCGGGGCCTGCGCCAGGGCCAGGGCCACATCGTCCAGAAAGGGGCCGTCCGGGTCCGGGGCCATGCCCGGCAGCCCGGGCAGGAGTTGGACGCCCAGGCCGAGGCCGGCCTCGCGCACCGCGGCGCAGGCGGCCAGGGCCTGCTCCCGGCCGTAGCCCCGGCCGCTGGCGGCCAGGACCTCCGGGTCGAAGCTCTGCACCCCCAGCTCTACCAGATCCAGGCCCCGGGCCTTGAGGCGCCCCAGGAGCCCGGGGTCCACCGCGTCCGGCCGGGTGGAGCAGCGCACCGCCAGCACCGGGCCGGGGCTGCGGAAGGACCGGGCCAGGTCCAGGAACCGCTCGGCCCAGCCATCGGGCAGGGCGGTGAAGGTGCCGCCGAAGAAGCCCAGCTCAAAGGCGTCCCCCCGGCCCCGGGCCTGCTCCAGGTCGCGGGCCAGGCTGTCCCAGGCCCGCGCCAGCAGGTCGCCGGCAGGCTCCGTGCCGGTGGCCAGGGGCTGGGCGCAATACACGCAGCGCCCCGGGCACCCGGCGTAGGGGAGAAACACCGGGACCAGGGTGCGGCCCGGCCGGGGCGGGGCGGGATGGGGGATGCACAACAGGGAGGGCATGGCCGGTCGTGGATAGCGGTCCTGTCGAATGTCAGGGAATTTTGTGCCGTTCACCGAAAACGACTTGAAAAAGCACGAGATAATGAGTAATGATTCCTATAGCACCGGCGGTGTCACTGTCGACTTGCCCCTGCGGAGGCCGGGGCAGGAACGGCGGATTGGCCGGATACCGGCGCCAGAAAGCGGCGCACCGGCCCTTCCCCCGGACCGCGGGCATCAACCGGGAGCACCCTGCCAAGCCAGGCTCCCATTGGAGGAAACCATGTCCAGCAAGACCCTCACCAAGGCCGACATCGTTGACGCCATCTACGAGCAGATGAGCCGCAACCGGGCCGAGGTCAAGACCCATGTGGAATCGCTCCTGGACATCATGAAACAGTCCGTGAAAAAGGACCATTCCCTCTTGATCAGCGGGTTCGGCAAGTTCGACGCCTACGACAAGAAGGCGCGCAAGGGCCGCAATCCCCAGACCAACCAGACCATCGTCCTGCCCCCGCGCAAGGTCGTGGTCTTCCGGCTCTCACGCAAGTTCCGCTCGGAGCTCAATCCGCAAGGATGAAGCTTCCCGGGTAGCGGTCAGCCAGACGGGCGAGGCCTTCGTTGGCGTGCTCCACGCCGGCGAAGGCCCCGGCCTGCACCCGCCAGTAGCGCACACCGTTGACCACCGCCTCCTGGACCCGGGTGGAGGGGTAGCCCCCGCCCTTGAGTTCCTTGGCCAGCCGCTCGGCATTGGCCTGCACCGTGAAGGCCCCCACCTGCACGTAGAAGGTTTCCCGGGCCACCGCGGCCACCACCGCCTCGGGGCTCATGCCCGCGCCGCCCAGCACCGTGAGCCGCACCCGGGCGGTGCCCGGCCCCACCACGCCCAGGGCCTTGGCCCCGGCCAGGGAG
>JAEXTU010000456.1 GCA_023453335.1 Pseudomonadota bacterium
GTCCACGTCCGCATCGGACCCGGCTCCGCCGCTTTCGGTGAGTTCACCCTTCTTGATGATATCGGTGAGTTCGAGGATTTCGTCATCGGCCGGAACCATGGCAGCCCTCGGCGGTTAGGGGGAAGGGAGCCGCTGGTGCCGCCCCCGGGTCACCCGGCTAGGGATGGCAGACGGACTTGGCGCAGCCCTTGAGCCGGCCGCCCGCTTCCTTGTCCATCGTGGCCGCTGCATCGGTGTGGCAGGACAGGCAGGTGGGCTTCTTGCCGTCCTTCTTGTGCATGGCCAGGTAATACGACTTCACGCTCTTGTCCGCCTTGTCGAACGAATCGTGGCAGCCGGCGTCGGAACACTTCTTCACTGCTCCCGCACCGTCCCAGGTGTGGTGGCATTCCTTGCAATCCGCCTTCTTGTGCGCGGAGTGGTTGAATACCACGTTCTTGGAGGTCTTGGCTAGCTTGAGGCCATTCGCCGGGGACTGGGCCGCCACGGCCGCCGCTGCGAAGAGTAACGCCGCCGCTGCGCACGACAGGAACAGGAGGACCGCACGTTTCATCTCTTCGGCACCTTTTGGAAAAGGAATAGAATGCGTTACGCCTTCATCTTCCAAGCCCTTAGGTCAGTCCAACAGGGCTGTCAAGAAAAAGACGGCCGTTGGAGCGGCCCCGCAGGCTCTCTCCGGGGTGCTGCACCATCCCGGCCCGGATGGAATGCGGCCTAGGCGCCGGCCCCGTACTTCTCCAGGTAGCCGCGCGGGGTGACCATGCGGCCTGCGGCCAGCCGGGTTGCGGAATTGCCCACCACCAGGATGGAGAGCATGTCCACCCGGGCCGGGTCGAAGGCCGCCAGCTCCGCGGTCTCCACGGCCTGGTCCGGCCGGTATGCATTGCGCACCAGGCCCACCGGGGTTTCCGGGCCGCGGTGCCGGGCCACTATCTCCAGGGCCCGGGGCAGCTGCCAGTCCCGCTTGCGCGAGCGCGGGTTGTAGACCACCAGCACGAAATCCGCCCCGGCCGCCGCGTCCAGCCGCTTCTCGATAGCCGCCCACGGGGTCATGAGGTCCGAGAGGCTCACGCAGGCGAAATCATGGGTGAGCGGCGCGCCGAGCAGCGCCGCGGCCGCGGCCAGGGCCGGCACCCCGGGCAGCACCCGGATCTCCAGTTCGGTGAGCAGCCCCCGCTCCGCGGCCAGCTCCAGCACCAGCCCGGCCATGGCGTAGATGCCCGCGTCGCCCGAGGACACCACCGCCACCCGCTCCCCGGACCGGGCCGCGTCCAGGGCCGCGCCCGCCCGCTCCATCTCCCCGGTCATGCCGGTGGCCACCAGCGCCTTGCCCGCCTTGAGCTCCGCCGGCACCAGGTCCAGGTAGCGCCGGTAGCCCACGATGCAATTCGCCGCGGCCAGGGCCTCCCGGCACTGCGGCGTGAGCAGGGCCGCATCGCCCGGCCCCAGGCTGACCACCTCCAGAAGTCCCCCCATCGCCTCTCCCGCCTCCTCAGGCCTGCAGGGCCACGGCTACCGTGACCTTGCCCAGCACCCGCTTCTCCACCAGGAGCGCGTCCGAGCCCGCCAGCAACATGGCCGCGGCTTCGCACACGCTGGGCGTGCCCATCTGCGCCTCCACCCGGGACGAGGGATTGGGCGTGGCCACCTCGGCCAGGTCCCCGGCGGAAAAGAAGTACAGCCCCTTGCCCAGGCTGGCGGCCGCGGCCAGCAGCCCCGCCTCGTCCTGCTTCTCCCGGATGGTGCCCAGGCAGAGCACGCTGGCCAGGGCCAGGCCCTCGTCGGCCAGGAGCGTGCGCAGCGCCGCCTCGATCTCGCCGGCCGAGGCCCCCCGCCGGCAGCCCACGCCCACGCACAGGCAGGGCGGATGCAGCACCAGCATCTCCGGCTGCGGCGGCACCTCCCGCCAACTCACCACCACCCCGGGCCGGCCCCGGGTCCACAGGGCCAGCTCCGGCACCGCGGTGATCCGCCCCGCCCACTCCGGACCCGGCGCGGCCAGGCCCAGCCAACCCTCGGGATCGCAGACCTGCACCGGGTCCCCGGCCAAAAGCGCCACGTTCACCGGCTTGACCTGGGACACGTCGGCCACGGCCAAACCCCGCTCCCGGGCCAGGTCGTCCATGGCCGGAATCTCCTCCACGTCGGTGGCGGTGGTCACCACCGCCTGGCCCGCGGTCAGGGCCGCCACCTCCCGGGCCAGGGCGTTGGCCCCGCCCAGGTGCCCCGACACCAGGCTCACCGCGAACCGGCCCCGCTGGTCCACCACCACCACCGCCGGGTCGCGGTCCTTGCCCCGCAGGTGCGGGGCGATGGCCCGCACCGCGATGCCCGCCGCGGCCACGAAAACATGCCGGCCGTATCGCCCCCAGGTGTCCCCCACCAGGGGCAGCAGGCTCCCGAACCCCCGCCCCCCGCACTCCCCGGCCAGGCGGTCGGGCACGTACAGGTCCCCGGCCAGCCGCTCGGCCAGCACCCGGCCCAGCCGCGCCCCCGGCGCGGTCAGGGCGTACACGGCCAGGGCGCCCGCGGCCATGCTGTCGTTGGATTGCCGCATCATCGCAACCGGCCGCCCCCGTCTTGCCTCTGGGGGGACAATAGGCTAAGGCAACGCCTCTTCATTCCAAGTTCCGGAGATTCGTCCGTATGCACATACGGTTACTGCCCGCCTTCCTGGGCCTGGCCCTGCTCGCGACCCTGCTGCACCCCGGATCCGCCCGCGCCCTCACCGTGGAGAACACCTCGGACTGCGTGCTCTACTGCTCGGTCTACCGCGAGGGCTCCACCCTGCCCCTCACCCAGTTCGTGCTCTCGCCGGGCAAGAAGGCCAGCTGGACCCCGCCCAATCCCGGCAGCGGCCCCTTCACGGTCCGCGCCGTGGCCGAGAACCGGCCCGCCGCCCCCGCCACCTGCACCGTGGCCAGCCACCTGGACGGCGTGGTGGCCGGGACCGAGAACTACCGCCTGGTCCTGGGCGTGGTCCAGAACCTGCCCTAGCCCGCGAAGCCCTTCACCCCGTCCAGGAACCGCGCATAGTCCTCCGGGCCATGAGCAAATGACGTGAAGGCGGTCTCGAAGCCCGAGGGCGCCAAATTCACTCCGGCCGCCCGCATGTGCGCGTAGAACCGGGCGTACATGCCCGAGTCCGCGTTCTTGGCCGTGGGGAAGTCCTTCACCGGCCCCGCGCAGAAGAAGATGGTGAACATGGACGCCACCTGGGTCACGTACGCCGGGATGCCCTTGCGGCCCAGGATCTCCCGCACCTCGGCCACCAGCGCCGCAGTGCGCTGCTCCAGCCCCGCGTAGTCCGCGGCCTTGAGCGCCGTGAGCGTGGCCACGCCCGCGGCCATGGCCACCGGGTTCCCGGACAGGGTCCCGGCCTGGTACACGTCCCCGCAGGGCGCGATGCGCTCCATCACCGCCCGCCGGCCGCCGTAGGCCCCCACCGGGAATCCGCCGCCGATGATCTTGCCCAGGGTGGTCAGGTCCGGGACAACCCCGAACCGGCCCTGCGCCCCGCCGTAGCCTGCCCGGAACCCGGTGATCACCTCGTCGAAGATGAGCAGCGACCCGTACTCGTAGCACAGGGCGCGCAGCCCCTCCAGGAAGCCCTCGGCCGGCGGCACCAGGCCCATGTTCCCGGCCACCGGCTCCACGATCACCGCCGCGATCTCCCCGCCCAGGCGCTCGAAGATGAACTGCACCTCGGCCAAATCGTTGTATTCCGCGCCCAGGGTGTGCGCCACCAGCTCGTCCGGCACCCCCACCGCCCGGGTCACGCCCTGGGTGGCCAGGCCCGAGCCCGCGTCCACCAGAAACGAGTCCGCATGCCCGTGGTAGCAGCCCCGGAACTTGAGCACCTTGTTGCGGCCGGTGATCCCCCGCGCCAGGCGCAGCGCGCTCATGGTCGCCTCGGTGCCCGAGGACACCATGCGCACCATCTCCACCGCGGGCAGGGCCGCGCACACCAGCTCGGCCATCTCCACCTCGGCCGGACACGGCGCGCCGAAGCTCGCCCCCTCCCGCGCCGCGGCGCAGGCCGCCTCAGTCACCGCCGGATGGGCGTGCCCCAAAAGCGCCGGGCCCCAGCTCATGACAAAATCGACCAGATCATCCCCGTCCACCGTCGTGAGCCGCGAACCCGCGGCCCGGGCGATGAACAGGGGCTCCTGCCCCACGCTGCGGCAGGCCCGCACCGGGCTGTTCACCCCGCCCGGGATCACCTGCTGCGCCTTGGCGAAAAGATCGTGCGATGAAGCCATAAGAG
>JAEXTU010000043.1 GCA_023453335.1 Pseudomonadota bacterium
CTCCACGCCCTGGGCCGCGAAGCGGCCGGAAGCGGCGTCTCCCTCGAACACGGCGCCATGCGCCCGGGCCTGTTCCCGGGCCGCGGCCACCAGTGCCTCTGGGCTGCGGGTGAGCGGGGCGGTGAACGTCTTGGACATGAAGGCTCCTTGTCTCGCATCTGGCCGCCCGGTGGGCGGTCCCGGGGTTGTAGACCAGCCCGGGGCGGGAGGCAAGGAATGGAATACCGGCTACGCCGATGGTTTGGGCCGGCAGGTGTGGCAGCAGGCGGTGGCCAGGAACTCGCTGTAGGTGAAGAGGATGCGGCGCTCGCGCTCGGCGCGGTCCGCGGGCAGCGGGACGGCGGGGTGTTCGGCGGCCAGCTCCAGGAGCCGCTCGTAGCGCGGGATAGCGGCCATGCCCGTGGCCAGGCGGCGGCCGTCGGCCGTGGCGTGGAGCACGGCGTCCTCGGTGTTGGTGGCCGCGGCCAGGGGCGCGGGGCCGCCGGGCAACAGCCGCGCTGCGGCCAGGAGCTCCCGGTCGAAGGAGCCGGGCTGGCCCGCGCCGAAGAGGATGAGCAGAAGCGGTCGATTTTCCGCGTCGTAAGCCACGAAATCCGCCACCCGGCAGTAGTCCGCCCCGTCCAGGGGGAAGGTCACCCCCACCTTGGGCCGCAGCCGGTCGCGGGGGTAGCCCAGCTCCTCCACCAGGAGCCGGGCCAGGGCCTGCCGGAAATCCTCGTAGGAGGTGTTCTCGATCTCTTCGCCGGTGAGATAGTCGCGGATGGTCTGGCCGAGGCTGGTTTCGTGCATGGCGTCCTCCGGCCGGAAACGGCGGGGGCTACTGCTACCCGAAAATACGCTTGCCGGTGGCGTCCATGATCTCCTTGGCCTTGTCCAGGGAGTTGTCCATGTCATACGCCTGCTTGGCGCAGTTGTAGGCGTCCTCCCACTTGTTCCACTCCAGGTACATCTCGGCCATGTGGGTGAGGGTCTTGGGATGGGTGCCGTAGGTCTTGAGCGCGAACTTGTAGAGGGCCTCCATCTTGGAGAACTCGCGGGCGCTCTTATAGGCCGTCACGGCCAGGGACAGGGCCTTGCTGTCCTTGGGATTCTCGGCGATGGCCTCCTCCAGTATCTCGCCGGCCTCGAAATAGAGCGAGGCCTTGAGCAACCGGCCGCCCACCTCGGTCTTGAGGCCCTCCTCCTTGGGATACTTCTCCACCAGGCGCTTGAGCACGGCCTTGGCCTTGGGCAACTCCTTGGAGTCCAGGAGTTGCTGGCCCTGGTCCAGGGCCTCCCGGATCTCGTCGGCCTGGCGCTGCTTGGCCCCCTCGGCGGTCTGGGACTGGGCCTCCTGCAGGTCGCTGTGCACCTCGGACAGCGCGCCCAGCAGCTTGCGCTCCTCGCCCCTTGCGAAACGCACATACGGCAGGTTGTGAATATTCTTGGCGGCGAAGTAGGCCTTCACGTCGGGGTGCGTGTTGAACTCCTTGAGAAACTCCTGCAGGTGCACCTCGACCTCGAACTTCTCCTTGCCGAAGATGGTGGACTCGATCATGATCTTCAAGGCATCGCAGATGAAGCCGACGGCCCTGGCCATTTCGCCCTTGAGCAAATCGCGGCCGGCCCGGGCAATATTCTCGCGGGCAATTTTGGCGGGCGTGTTGAACATGATGCTATCCCCTGTCGCCGCCGGGTTCCCAACGGCATTTTCGCGGACAAGTATTCTTCATTTTGTGCCACAATGCAACGTTTTGTTCAACTCTCAAGTCGCACTGCGCAGGAATTTCTGGCCCCGCCGTTATCCATCCCGGGCGCGCCTTGGTAACTTTTTGTAATTTTTGGACAACGAGGCCACCATGCGCCGGCTCTATTTCGACTACAACGCCACCACGCCGCTCCTGCCAAGGGTCGGGGAGGCCATGCTCCCCTATTTCTCCGAACGGTTCGGCAATCCGGGCAGCGGCCATGCCTGGGGCCTGGAGGCCAAGGCCGGCGTGGACCGGGCCCGCGCCCAGGTGGCCGGGCTGCTGGGCTGCGCCCCGGGCGAAGTGGTCTTCACCGGCTGCGCCACCGAATCCAACAACATCGTCCTCCTGGGCCTCCTGCCGCAACTGCCCGGGGCCCACCTGGTGACCGGGGCCACCGAGCACCCCGCGGTGCTGGAGCCGGCCCGCGCCCTGACCCAGCGAGACGCCGGGGTCACCGTGGTGCCGGTGGCCGGCGACGGCCGGCTGGACCCGGGCGCGGTGCTGGCGGCCTGCACCCCGCGCACCCGGCTCATCTCGGTGATGCTGGCCAACAACGAGACCGGGGTGCTGCACCCGGTGGCCGAGATTGCGGCCCGGGCCAGGGAGCGCGGCATCCTGGTGCACACCGACGCGGCCCAGGCCTGCGGCAAGATCCCGGTGGACGTGGAGGCCCTGGGCGTGGACTACCTCACCCTGGCCGGGCACAAGATGTATGCGCCCAAGGGCGTGGGCGCGCTCTACGTCCGGCAGGGCGCGCCGGTGGGCTGCCTGGCCTTCGGCGGCGGCCAGGAGAAGAAGGTGCGGCCGGGCACCGAGAACGTGCCGTACATCGCGGCCCTGGGCGCGGCCGCGGAACTGGCCGCCGCAGACCTGGACCCGGAGGAGGCCCGCCAGCGCCGGCTGGGCGAGCAGTTGCTCGCCGGCCTGCGCAGCCTGGGCCGGAACTTCCTGCTGGCCGGCGAGACCGCCCCCCGCCTGCCCAACACCGCCATGGTCTGCTTCCAAGGCCTGCGCGCCGGGGACATCCTCTCCGGCCTGGCCGGGATGGACGTGGGGGCCTCGGCCGGTGCGGCCTGCCATGCGGACGCGGAGTCCCTGTCCCACGTGCTGGCGGCCATGCGCATCGCCCCGGAATACGCCCGGGGCGCGGTGCGCCTGTCCTGGGGCCGGCCCACCACGGAAGCCGACGTGGCCGAGCTGGTGGAGCGCCTGGGCCGGGCGCTGGCTGCCCTGGCCTAAGCCGGCCGTAGAATCCGCTTGACATTGCGGGTGGTTGCAGGGGACGATGCGCATGTCACCGGATTGTAACCTTTCGGCCTGGGCCGCGCCAGGCCGGAGATACGGCCATGTCCCTTGTTAGCCGACTGTCCCGCTTCTTCTTCGACAGCCGGGACCATCAACTCCTGACCATCGTGGCCGACGTGCTGGCCCAGGCCTCGGGCCGCGGCTTCAAGCGCCTGCTGGCCCCCACCATGCACCCGCGCGGCATCAAGGAAATGGCCGCCACCCGGGGCCTGCGCATCGCCTACGCGGTCATGGCCCTGTTCCGCTCCCTGGAGCGCGGCCGGGCCGGCGAGCGCCTCTCCTGCCTGCGCGCCCTGCACGAGGAGACCCTGGCCAGCGCCCACACCCACCTGCGCATGAACACCGCCCGGGTGCTCCTGACCGTCATGAAGGAGCTGGCCCGGGAGACCGACGACACCGAGCGGCTCAAGCTGGCCCGCGACTTCCGCATGGCCGCCGCGGGCAAGCCCCGGGTCATCGCCGCCCAGTTGGCCAAGTACCACCTGGTGGAAATGCCCGAGGCCTGGAACCAGCTGGCCTTCGACGACCACGTGCACGACGCCAACACCAAGGGCCGCAAATCCGCCACCCACCTCATCATGGACGCCTGGATCAAGGGCATCAAGCGATTGACGGTGGTCTACTACAACCACGTGCCCCCGGAGGTGGCGGAGGAGCTCCTGGAAGCCGCGGCCATCATGGGCATCAAGGTGCGGGTGGGCATCGAGTACTGCTCGCCCTTCCGCGGCCGCCTGGTGCGCTTCATCTGGACCCTGCGCGGGTTCGCCGAGACCCGGGAATTCCTGGACTTCCTGGCCCGGCCCGACACCGCGGCGCTCATGGCCGAGGGCCGCGAGGTCACGGCCTTCCAGGAGGCGTACGTGCTGGCCGCCCTGGAGCAGTTCAACGTGCGGCACCGGCCGGCGCTGAACCAGGAGTTCGGCCTGGACCTGCCTCCCCTGCCCCGCTCGGAACTCATGGCCCTGGTGGGCGAGGGCCAAGCCTCCCTGCACCACCTGGGCAAGCTCATCCATGACCGGCTCTACCCGCTCCTGGCCGCGCGCACCCAGGACCTGCACGCGGCCTGCGCGGCCAGCGCCGAGGAGCGCCGCGTTGCCGAGGACCTGGTGCGGCGCATGGACTCCCTGGACATCGAGGCCATCATCGAGCGCTGGCTGCGGCCTGCGGCCAACCCCAACCTGGCCGACCCCACCATTCCCAGCGAGGACCCCGGCGTCCCGGGGCTGTTGCGGGTGCCGCCGGCGGTACTCCTGGCCCGGCTGGCCGAGCTGCACCCCGGCCACTCCATCACCCTGGGCCTGGCCTCCCTGCGCGCCGAGGACGTGCTGGAGCTCCTGTACAACTGCGGCGGACTCATCACCCACCTGGAGATATTCAACTACAAGGACTGGGCCTACACCCGCTGCTCGGACTTCGAGCGGATCATCGGGCTGCAGCAGGCCATCAACTCCCGCAACGCGGTGCGCCTCAAGCGCAGCATCGTGACCATCATCGAGGGCCTGGAGCACTCCGGCCTGCCCGACATGGAGCAGCGCAGGGACAAGCTCACCGCGGTGCTGCGCGACATGTCCGCCCTGCGTGCGGCCTATGCCAAGTCCCTGCTCCGCTCCCGGGTGGGCACCGACTCCACCGGCTCCTCCCGCATGACCCCGGGCATGGGCCTGGTGGTGGCCGACACCCTGCCCGGCCCGGCCCGGCGAAAGCTGGACGCCGCGGCCAGCGGCCGCGCCGCCCTGCCGGTGCGCATCACCGTGCACCTGCGCCGCACCTACCCGCCCAAGGACGCCGGCGGGCTCTCCCCGGCCTGGGACCCGCGCACGCGCCATTGCGACGAATGGCTGCTGGACGATTTCCACTGGAACCCCGAGGCCAAGGGCAACCTGCGGCTCCTGGGCGGCTTCGCCCTGGCCAGCGGCAACAACCTGCACCTGGACTGTGCGGCCCACGCCGAGCCGCGCAAGCCCGCCCTGCCCCCGCTGCGCTACCTGGACACCAACCTGAAGAACGGGCTCAAGATCCTGGCCGGCTTCATCCCGGCCTTCGCCACCTTCTACCTGACCAAGGACTGGTGGGTGCTGGCCTGGCTGGGGGCCTTCATCTGGTTCGGCATCACCGGGGTGCGCAACGTGATCCAGTCGGTGCTGGGCGGTGGCGGCCTGCGGCGCTCGCCGCTGTTGCGCTGGTGGGATTTCGTGAGCTGGGACCGGCTGGCGGACTCCCTGCTCTACACCGGGTTCTCGGTGCCGCTCCTGGACTGGCTGGTGAAGAACGTGATCCTGGCCAAGGGCTTCGACATCACCACTCACACCAACCCCCTGGCCCTGTACTCGGCAATGGCCGTGGTCAATGGCCTGTACCTCATGACCCACAACCTGGTGCGCGGCCTGCCCCGGGCCGCGGCCTTCGGCAACCTGCTGCGCAGCGTGGTGTCCATCCCCCTGGCCCTGGCCCTGAACGACCTGGCCGTGGTCGCCATGGAGCTGGACCACCTGCCGCCCGAGGTGGCCCACCTGGCCCTGCAGAAGTGGGCGGCCATCATCTCCAAGCTGGCCTCGGACAGTGTGGCCGCGGTCATCGAGGGCCTGGCCGACCGACGGCAGAACCTGCGCCTGCGCCGCTACGACTTCGGGGTCAAGTTCCGCCAGGTGTTCGACACCTACGCCCGCATGGAGCTGGCCATGCCGGTCACCGACGTGG
>JAEXTU010000093.1 GCA_023453335.1 Pseudomonadota bacterium
CTCCATCGGCCGCCGCAACCAGAGCAAGCTCTCGGACATCTCGGTGCTGCTCCAGGAGGTCTTCTCCGGCATCCGGGTGGTCAAGGCCTTTGCCAACGAGCCCCGCGAGGATCAGGCCTTTGCCGGCCAGAACCGCAAGCTGGTGGACATCGCCCGCAAGGAGGTGGTGTACTCCGAGCTGTCCTCGCCCATCATGGACCTGGTGGGCGCGCTGGGCACCGCCTTTGTCATGTGGTACGGCGGGTCCAAGGTCATCGCCGGCCAGACCACGCCCGGCGCGTTCTTCTCCTTCATCGTGGCCGTGGGCCTGCTCTACGAGCCCTTCAAGCGCTTCAACAGCGCCAACATGGACATCCAGCGCGCCCTGGCCGGCGCGGAGCGGGTCTTCGAGGTTCTGGACTCCCCGGAGATCGTGGTGGAACAGGGGGGAAGCGAGGTCTTCGCCCCGCCCTTTGCCGAACTGCGCCTGGAGGAGGTGAGCTTCACCTATCCCGGGTGTCCCTCCCCGGCCCTGGACCGGGTGAGCCTCACGGTTAAGGCCGGGCAGCGGGTGGCCCTGGTGGGACCCTCGGGCGCGGGCAAGTCCACCCTGGTCAACCTCATCCCCCGGTTCTACGACCCGGACTCCGGCCGCATCCTCCTGAACGGCCGGGACCTCCGGGACTACACCCTGCCGAGCCTGCGCCGGAACATGGGCATGGTGTCCCAGGACGCCTTCCTGTTCAACGCCTCGGTGCGGGAGAACCTGGCCTACGGCCAGGACTCCATCGACCAGGCCGCGGTGGAGGAGGCCGCCCGCGCGGCCTATGCCCACGACTTCGTGACCGGCCTGCCCGAGGGGTATGACACCGTGCTCGGCGAGCGGGGGGTCAAGATCTCCGGGGGCCAGAAGCAGCGCCTGACCATCGCCCGCGCCTTGCTCAAGAACCCGCCCCTGCTCATCCTGGACGAGGCCACCAGCGCCCTGGACACCGAGAGCGAGCGCATCGTGCAGCTGGCCCTGGAGAACCTCATGCAGAGCCGCACCTCGCTGGTCATCGCCCACCGCCTGTCCACGGTGCTCTCCGCGGACGTGATCGTGGTCATGGAGAACGGCCGGGTGGCGGCGCAGGGGCCGCACGCCGAGCTTTTGGAGACCTGTCCGCTCTATGCCCGGCTCTACGCCATGCAGTTCAACGAGGCCGCGGCCGAGGCCGGGCCGGCCTGCCGGATGTAGCCGTGCGCATTGCGCCCGAACGCCTGGTCCCGGCCCTGTACTGGACCTTCCGGGCCTGGGAGTCGACCCTGCGCCGCAGCGAGGAGAACCTGGACGCGGTGCGCGCCATCTGGGAGGCGGGCGGCCGGGTGGTCTTCGCCTGCTGGCACAACGAGCTCTTTGCCTGCACCACCCTGCGCGGGGACAAGCGGCTGGTGACCATCGTGAGCGCCTCGGGCGACGGCGCGCTCCTGGCCGGGGTGCTCTCCCGCCTGGACTTCTGGTGCGCCCGGGGCTCCAGCTCCAAGCTGGGGGTGCGCGCCCTGATCCAGACAGTGAAGGTCATGCGCGACCAGCAGCGGGATGGGGTCATCACCGTGGACGGCCCGCGCGGACCCCGCCATCAGGTCAAGGACGGGGTCATCTACCTGGCCCATCGCCTGGGCGCGTACCTGGTGCCCACCCGCGGCCTGGCCTCCCGCAAGTTCGTGTTCGCCAAGGCCTGGGACCGTTTCGAGTTGCCCCTGCCCCTGTCCCGGGTCCAGGTGGTGTACGGCGAGCCCTACAAGGTCGAGGCCGCGGACCTGGACCAGGCGGCCGTCAACCAGGAAACCGCCCGCCTGGCGGAGAAGCTCCATGCCCTGGGCTAGGCTCCTGGGCCGCTCCTCGGTCCCGGTGCTCCTCTACCATCAACTCGGCGCGGGCGGGGTGTCCCGGGCCGAGTTCCAGGATCAGATGTGCTGGCTGGCCCGGGCTGGGGTGCAGGCCCTGCGGCCCGGGGACCTGGCCCGGGTCCTGGCCGGCGAACCACTGGACAAGCCCGCGATCCTCATCACCTTCGACGACGGGTTCCGCGACCTGTATACCTTTGCCGGTCCGGTCCTGGCCGAGCTGGGCCTGTGCGCCACGGTCTTCGCCATCACCGACCGGCTGCGCCCCGACGCCGAACCCGGGCAGGAGGGCGAGATCGCGGCCGAGGCGGCCATGCGCGGCTTCCTGGAGCGCGGCGAGCGCTCGGCCTGGCTCTCGGCCGCGGAACTGCGGGAGCTGGCCGGCAGCGGCGTGTTTTCCGTGGGTTCGCACACCGCCAGCCACGCCAAGGTCCCGGTGTCCGCCCCGGAACTGGCCGAACTTCCCGGGCATTGGACCTACGCCCCCTGGGCCGGGCAGCCCGGCCCCTATCCTCGCCTGGCCCCGGAACTGGCCGGCCCGACCTGGCTGGCGGAGCAGGGCAGGCGAGAGACCGAGGCCGAATTTTCGGCTCGGGCCCTGCGGGTGCTCAGCGTGTCCCGGGCCAGCCTGGAGATCGTGCTGGGCCGGCCGGTCGCGACCCTGGCCTGGCCCTGGGGCGCGTTCCATCCCCTGGCCCAGGCCGCGGCCGGTCAGGCCGGGTTCTCCCTGGTGTTCACCACCCAGCGCGGGCCTGCCGGGCAAGGGACCGACCCTCTGGCCGTGCCCCGGCTGGAGGTGCGCAAGGGCCGGGGCCTCTCCTGGTTCGCCAGCCGGATGGCGGCCTACAGCCGCACCTGGACCGCCCGGCTCTATTCGGGCCTACGGGCCTGAATCCCGGGCGTTGACACCGGCGTGCTCCTGGCGCAACTGTAGGCGTCGGCTGGGATGCGCCCGATGCCGGGGCCGCGCTGCCGGCCGAGGAGAGTCTGCCCATGCTGTCGTTCCTGACCCCGCACATCCTGGACCTCACGGCCCTGGCCCTCTCCATGGCCATGTTCACCGCCTACAACCTCTTCGTCTGGTACCGGCTGCGCCGGGACCCCAT
>JAEXTU010000102.1 GCA_023453335.1 Pseudomonadota bacterium
GGGTGGTGGTTTCCATGGCTCTCCTCCAGCGGCTTCCCGCCAGTTACCCTCTTAGCCGAGTCCGGAGCCGACAGAAAGCACCCCACGGGGAAAAGTGGCTTTCTCCCAGGGATTCGGGAAAATCTCCCGCAATCGAACTGAGGGTTCAGGCCTTTTTGCCGTTCTGGAGAAACGGGTTGAAGTACCCGTACTCCAGGCCGGGGCAGGCCTTCTTGAGGCGCTTGCGAAAGTGTTGCAGGCCCATGGCCGGGCCGCCGGGGTGCCGGGCGGCCAGGGCGAGGTAGAGGTCGGGGTCCAGGTTCAGGTTGCGCAACTGGATGTAATCGACCTTGTGGGTCCCCACCAGGTCGGCCAGCGCGGCCAGCTCCTCCTCGGTGTCGGTGACCCCGGGGAAGAAGATGAGGTTGAGCGACACCCACAGGCCCGCGGCCTTGGCCGTGCGGATGCTCTCCACCACGTCCGCGAATCCGTACCCCTTGGGCCGGTAGTAGTCCGCGTACAGGCTGGGCCGGGCGCTGACCAGGCTGACCCGGATGGAGTCGGCCCCGGCCTTGGCGATGCGCCCCACGCCCTCGGGCAGGCTGGCGTTGGTGTTCACGTTCACCGTGCCCGTGCCCCCGCCGGCCCGGAAGGCGGCCACCGCCTCGGCGATGGCGCGGGCCTCGGTCAGGGGCTCGCCCTCGCAGCCCTGGCCAAAGGAGAGGATGGGCCGCTTCTCGCGGCGGCAGTGCTCGGCCATGACCTGCACGATCTCCTTGGGGTCCGGGGCGAAACTGATGCGGTTCTGGGTGGCCGGGAACCCGGAGTCCGCTGGCTGCTCGGACAGGCAGCCCAGGCAGCGGGCGTTGCAGGTGCGGGCGGTGGGCAGGGGGGCCTCGAAGCGGCCCAGGGCCAGGTTGCGCGCGGCCGGGCAGCAGTAGGTCAGGGCGCAGTTGGCCAGGTGGGCCATGAGCCGGTTCTTGGGATAGGCGGCCAGGAGCCGCTGCGCGCCCTTGGCGATGCGCTCGCGGGGGATGCCGGCAAAGACCTGGCGGCGGTCCTCGTCCACCTTCTTGGTGCAGACCCAGAGCTTGCCCTCGGCATAGCCCACGGCCGCATAGGAGAACATGGGCAGCACCGGCGCGTCCTGGTCCTTGTGGTAGGCGACCACCCCGGTGGCGGTGTGGCCCGGGCAGACAAAGGCGGCCACCGCCTGCTCTTCCACCGCCTCAGCCTCGCCGCTCTCCGGGTCCAGGCCCACGGCGCGGCGGCCGGGCAGCACGAAAAGCTCGCTCTCCGGGGGCAGGGGCATGACCTCGCCCGGCCGGGGCAGGGCCAGCTCGTCCCCGCGGCGGGTGAGCATGAGCAGGTCGGGATGGTCGAAGATGCGCCCGGCGGCGTCGGCAAAGACCAGATGGGGGGTGAGGTGGCGCGGCATGGGTGCTCCCTACCCCGGGCCGGGGCCGGGGGCAAGTGGCGGGCCACGCCTCAGGCGGCGTCGGTGCGGACGTCCAGCTCGGCGAGCCCCAGACCCGCGGTCATGAGCGAGGGTTCGGCCCGGACCAGGACCCGCAGGAGCTGCTGGGCCTCGGCCAGGCCGGGGTTGATGTCCAGGGCCTTCTGCACCAGGTCGTGGGACCGGCCGAAGTCGCGCAGCTCGAAAAGCACCCGGGCCAGGTTGTAGAGCAGGTGGTCGTCGTTCTCGGCCAGGGCCATGGCCCGGGAGTAGTACTCCACGGCCTCATTGAACAGCCGGCCCTTGCGCAGGGCGATGCCGAACTCGTTGAACAGGTGCTTGTGCTCGGCCGAGTAGGCGGCCTCCAGGGTGATCAGGCGGTTGAACACGTAGGTGGCCTTCTCCATGTCGCCCCGCTTCAGGTAGGTGATGCCCAGGCCGAAATTGGCCCGGATCTCCTCCTCGTTGATCTGCAGGGCGTGCTTGTACTCCACCTCGGCGCTGAACAGCTCGTCCTGGTCGCGGTGCTCGTCGCCGCGCTGCACCGCCTCCTCCAGCTGGCGCATGCGCGGCCGCACCACGCCCAGGAACAGGTCAGGCTCCGGGTGGTAGTCCGCGAGGAACGCGTCCCGGTCCAGGCGCTTCTTGTCGCCCACCGGGACCATGTTCTTGTTCATGCCCTGGATGAAGAGCTCGTCGGCCGAGGTGCGCTCGATGAGCCAGTAGGTCTTGGCCTCCTGGCGGCGCTTGGTGCTGCCGAACCCCAGGGTGTGGGTCACCTTCTCGGAGAAGACTCCGACAAAGGGGCCGGTGGCTTCGGCTGGCTGCGGTGGTGTTTTCTTGCTCATGCGCTATCCGGAAGACGAAGCGTGGTAATGATGGCAAGGATAGTCACCATCCCGGGGTCGGACAATAGGGAGAATTTGGTGCGAATGGACAATCGAGAGCAAGTTTCTTTTGATTGCGCCAGATTTCAGCGAATTCCTCAAGAATCAGCCGGGGTGGCGTAATCATCGAGGAATGCTAGGAAACTTTTTTGCCCGCGAAAATGTATGGCAATCGCCACTGAATCGCCATGCAACGGTGAAAACGTCCGGCCTGGGCAGGGGCCTCAGGCTCAGTGCCGCAGCCGGCCCTCGAACAGGTCGCGGCAGCGGGCGTAGCCGGCCGGGGTGCCGGCGTCGAGCACCGTGCCGCTGACCGGCTCGCCGTGGAAAGGGACGCCCGCGTCGAGCATGAGCCGCCGCACCTTGCCATCGGTGAGTTCCACCCGGGGGTCGTGCGCCCAGTATTTCTCCGCGGCCCTGGCGATGAAGTCCAAAAAGTGGGGCAGGGCCGCGTACAGGCCGCAGGTGCGCAGCTCGCCGGCCATGCGGGGTGCGAAGGGACCGGGCTGCTTGGGATGAAAGCGGGTGATGGCGATGCTCCCGTCCGGCTGCCGGGCAATGTCCACCCGGCCCGAGGCGGGCAGGGTGGCCGCGGCCGCCTCGTCCACGGCCATGAGCGCCACGGTGTCCCGGCCGGTGCGGGCCAGGGCCGCGCAGGCCAGGGCTAGGGCCCCGGCCGGCCGGGGCAGGTTGTCCGGGTAGGCCACGGCAAAGGCTGCGCCCTCCAGGAACTCCCGGGCGGCTAGGATGGCGTCGCACTCCCCGCGGGGCAGATCCTGGTATACGAAGGACACTGACAGACGGGCCAGGACCCGGGCCAGGTCCGCGGATGCGGCCGGGTACTCCCGGCGGGCGAAGCCGGGGTCCTCCACCAACCGGCGCAGGTCCTCCTTGCCCGGCCGGATGACCACCGCCGCCGCAGTGCAGCCGGCCAGGGCCGCCTCCTCCAGGGCGTGCAGCAGGAGCGGCCGGCCGGCCACCGGCAGGAGTTCCTTGGGCCGCAGGGGGTCCACCGCCCGCATGCGGGCGCCCAGCCCGGCGGCCGGGATCACGGCGCGGCGCGGGGCGATGGTCACGGGCGGCCCGGTCCCGGATGCCGGAGCGTGGCCATCCCGCGCGCGGTGGGACCCGGCTGCGGGATCATGGCTTGAGCGGGTCCTTGTACGGCCCGCCGGCCTCGGCGACCTTGCTGCCGGGAACCCCGGCGATCTCGAAGCCGATGGCCCCGTAGCGGCAGGAGTGGTTCATGCACCTGAGGCACCGGATGCAGTTCTGGTGGTTGGGGTCGTCGTAGAAGGCGACGCCCATGGGGCATTGCCGCTCGCAGGCCCCGCAGCGGACGCATTTCTCCTCGTCAAAGGTGAGGCGCAGCACGCTGATCCGGTTGAAAAGCGAATAGAAAGCTCCCAGGGGGCAGGCGGTGCGGCAGAACGGGCGCTTGCTGACCACCATCCAGGCCAGGAAAAAGAAGAGGATGGCGAACTTGTTGAGCAGCAGCCCGCCGGCCAGGGAGCGGAGGTTGGGCTGCATGGCCAGCAGGGGCAGGCCGGCCTCCAAGGTGCCGGCCGGGCAGACGTACTTGCAGTACCAGGTCTGCCCGTAGCCGAAGGGGTCCAGGACCAGGGCGGGCAGGAGGACGACGAACAGGAGCAGGAACACATACTTGAGCGGATAGAGCTGGCGGGGGATGGCCAGCTTGGGCGAGGGGATGCGGTACATGAGCCCCTGGAGCAGGCCAAAGGGGCAAAGCCAGCCACAGGGCATGCGGCCCACCAGCGCGCCCAGGGTGCCGAGGAAGCCCAGGACATACAGCCCTACATGGGCCTTACCTGTTTCGAGGCTGGGGCGGATGGACGCGAAGAGGAACTGGAGGGAGCCGATGGGGCAGGAGAGGGCCGCGGCCGGGCAGGAATAGCAGTTGAGCCCGGGCGAGCAGAAGGACTTGAGCCTGCCGCCATAGATGACCGGGCCCCCGAAGGGGGTCAGCCACCAGGCGTTGGTGGTGGCGGAGGCCGCGATCTGCACCCAGCGCCGCAGATCCATCAGCCCACCCCGATGCAGGACAGGCAGATGGTCACGGCCTTTTCGAACACGGCCTCGGGCTCGCCCAGGGTCACGCCCAGGATGAAGAAAACCAGGAACACGCAGAGCAGCACGTACGGCAATCGGCGTCGCATGGCGCAACCTCCTGGGGCGAGGCCTAGCACGTCCGGCAGGACGGTTCAACCAGGGCAGTCTACAGGATGAGTTGGCACAGGAGCCCCGCCGCGGCGCTGCCGGCCAGGAGGGTGAACATGCCGGCGCGCAGGAAGGTCACGGCGGCCAGGGCGGCCAGGGCCAGGGCCAGGGCCGCGGGATCCAGGCTGACCCAGTCCGGGATTGGGAGGGCCATTCCGGCAAAGTCGGTTTCGCCCACCCGGCCGAACATCGTGTGCAGCCCGAACCACAGGGCCAGGTTGAGCACCACCCCCACCACCGCGGCGGTGACCCCGGCCAGGGCCTCGCGCAGGGCGGCCACGTGGCGCAGGCGCTCCACGTAGGGCGCGCCCAGGAAGATCCAGAGGAAGCAGGGCGTGAAGGTGACCCACACCGTGCGCGCGGCCCCCAGGGTCCCGGCCAGCATGGGCGAAAGCGCGCCCGGGGCGCGGTAGGCGGCCAGGAAGCCCACGAACTGCAACACCAGGATGAGGGGACCGGGGGTGGTCTCGGCCAGGGCCAGGCCGGAGAGCATCTCGTCCGGGGCCAGCCAGCCGTAGTCCGCCACCGCAGCCTGGGCCACGTAGGAGAGCACCGCGTAGGCCCCGCCGAAGGTGACCACCGCCATCTTGGAGAAGAAGACCCCGATGCGCACGAACACGTCGTGGGGGCCGAAAAGCAGGGCCAGGGCCGCCACCGGCCCCCACCACAGGGCCAGCCAGACGGCCAGGGTGCGCAGGCTACGCCGCAGGGACGGCTGGGTGTGCGCGGGCGCGCCGGCCTCCAGCAGGTTGTCCACCACGCCCCCCGCGGTCTCGCCCCTGTGGCCGCTGCCCCCGGGCGCGTGCACCCAGCCCGGGCAGGCGTCGCCCAGGTACTGGGGGCAGGCGCTGCCCCCCAGCCAGCCCAGCAGGGCGGCCGTGGCCACCACCGCCGGGAAGGGGGCCTGGAACAGGAACAGGGCCAGGAACGCCCCGCCGGCCAGGAGCGCGGCATAGGGCGTGCGCAGGGACTTGCGTCCGATGCGGAGCACGGCCTGGAGCACGATGGCCAGCACCGCGGGCTTGAGCCCGTAGAACACCGCGGCCACCGCGGGAACCTCCCGAAACCCGGCGTAGAGCATGGTGAGCCCCAGGACCACCAGGAAGCCCGGGAGGATGAACAAGGTCCCGGCCACCAGCCCGCCCCAGGTGCGGTGCAGGAGCCAGCCCACGTACACCGCCAACTGCTGGGCCTCGGGCCCGGGCAGGAGGTGGCAGAAGTTCAGGGCGTGCAGGAACCGGTCGTTGCCGATCCAGCGCTTCTCCTCCACCAGCACCCGGTGCATCATGGCGATCTGGCCCGCCGGGCCGCCGAAGGAGAGCAGGCCGATGCGGGTCCAGACCTTGAGCGCCTCGCGAAAGGGGATGGTCGGGGCTGCGGCACGGGTTTCCTCGGACATGGCGTTCTCCCGGGCCTCAGCCCTTGAGCCGGAAATAGGTGTGGAAGTCGTCCAGCACCGCGGCGCTGCGCGCCAGCCGTTCCCCGTCGTCCGGTGTCGTGGCCGCGATGGCCGCCAGCTGGGCGGCCAGGCC
>JAEXTU010000155.1 GCA_023453335.1 Pseudomonadota bacterium
ACCGTGACCCCTTCGGCCGCGGTCTCGGCCACCGCCCCGGCGGCCTTGGCCCGGAAGTGGTTGCTGCCGACCTTTTCCAGGCCGCCCGGATTGTCCACGCTTACCACCTGCAGGGTGTCCACCAGGGCCCCGTCCACCCGGATGTTGCCCGCGCCGTCGATCTCCACCCGGGTGCCCGGGGGCAGGGCCACCGGGCCGCCCTGGCCCATGACCTGGTCCTCGTTCATGTTGACCAGGAGACCCTCGGCGTTGAGGTGGAACGAGCCGTCGCGGCTGTAATACTGCTCGCCTCCCGGAGCCTGGACCTTGAAGAACCCCTCGCCCGCGATGGCCACGTCCAGCGGGTTGCCGGTCTGCCGCAAGCTGCCCTGGGAGAAGTCGATCTGGGCCAGGGCGATGCGGTTCTTGGCCAGGTAGTGCGGGTCCGGGAACAGCGGCTTGTCGCGCAGGTTCAGGATGGGCTCGCGGATGGCGTCGTGGGCGTAGCGCACGAACACGTCCTTGAACGCCATTCGGTCCTGCTTGTAGCCGGTGGTGTTCACGTTCGCCAAATTGTTGGCGATGACATTGAGGCGATGTTCCTGGGTCAAGGCCCCGAACAGCGCGGAATACATTGATTGTTGCATGAGGGGGTTCCTCCTGAGCCCATAGTGAGCAAGAAGCGCGCCAAAGCCCGGGCAAGGGAATCCACCGCCGGGCCTTGCCATCCCGGGTCCGGTGCTTATCTAAAGGATGCCTGGGACACAGGTGGGTGCAACGACCAGAGAGAACGAACACCCAGAACACGTCGCCAGTCCACGTCCCTGCGGGGGCGGGCAGTGCGCAGGGCCAAGGCCCAGTTCACACAAGACAGTTCTCACGGCGTACCACCCACGGTGTCCTGGGCTCTGTTTTGGGAATCGCCCCGCCCTCCCTGCCACGCTTTCTTTTCAGGACTATTCCCTTGACAGGCCCTGGGTGAACCAGTAGAGAATTCCCCGCTGTCCGTAAGCGGGTGTAACTCAGTTGGTAGAGTATCAGCTTCCCAAGCTGAGAGTCGCGAGTTCGAATCTCGTCACCCGCTCCATCAACCTCTAACCCTCTCGCATCAGGCCTTGCCCTTGTAGGCAAAGATACGAGTGGACCACCTGGTCCACTTTTTTTTTCCGGGAATGCGGACATGAACGACGCACTTTTGAACACCCTGGAGGGGCTCATCGCCCCCCTGGCCGAGCAGCACGGGCTCTCCCTGTGGGGCCTGGAATTCGCCGCCGGCCCGGGCCGCGGCGTGCTGCGCATCTTCGTGGACACCCCCGAAGGGGTCACCATCGACCAGTGCGCCCAACTCTCCCGGGACCTGTCCGTGCTCCTGGACGTGGAGGACCCCATTCCCGGCCGCTATAGCCTGGAGGTCTCCTCCCCCGGCCTGGACCGGACTTTCTTCCGGCCGGAGCAGATGGTTCCCTACGTGGGCCAGGAGCTGAGCCTGGCCCTGCGCGAGCCCGAGGCCGGCCGCCGCACCCTGCGCGGCGCCCTGCTCCGGGTGGAGGGCAACACCGTGGTCCTGGACGAGTCCGGGGCCGAACTGGCGGTGGACTTCTCGCACGTGAAGCGGGCCCAGCTCCGCTTTGCCCATCCCGCGCCGGCCAAGCCCGGCAAGGGCGGCAAGTAAACATCCCAGGCGTCGGCGGCCGTCGCCGTCGCGGAGGTTTCCCATGAGCATGGAACTCAAAAAGGCCATCGAACAGATCAGCAAGGACAAGGGCATCGACCGCGACCTGCTGGTCGACACCTTGGAGGAGGCCGTCCGCACCTCGGTGCTGCGCAAGTACGGCGACGGCGTGGACATCGAGGTGAGCTACAACGACGAAACCGGGGAGATCGAGGTCTACCAGTTCAAGGCCGTGGTGGACGAAGTCGAGGACCCGCTTACGGAGATCGCCCTGGCGGACGCCCTGGCCCACGATTCCGGGGCCCAGCTCGACGACGAGTTGGGCTTCCGCCTGAAGATCGAGGACCTGGGCCGCATCGCGGCGCAAAGCGCCAAGCAGGTGATCATCCAGCGCATGCGCGACGCCGAGCAGGAGATCATCTACGAGGAATACAAGGACCGGGTGGGCGAGATCGTCTCCGGCATCATCCAGCGCCGGGACAAGACCGGCTGGATCATCAACCTCGGCCGCACCGAGGCGCTCCTGCCCAAGGACGAGCAGATCCCGCGCGAGCGCTACAAGCGCGGCGACCGGGTGCAGGCCTTCCTCATCGAGGTGCGCCGCGAGGGCCGCGGCCCGCAGGTCATCGTGTCCCGGGCCCATCCCGACTACATGGTAGCCCTGTTCAAGCGCGAGGTGCCCGAGGTTTCGGACAGCACCGTGCGCCTGCTCGGCGTAGCCCGCGACCCGGGCAGCCGGGCCAAGGTGGCGGTCATGTCCACCGACCGCGACGTGGACCCGGTGGGCGCCTGCGTGGGCATCCGCGGCTCACGCATCCAGAACGTGGTGCAGGAACTGCGCGGTGAGCGCATCGACATCGTAGTCTGGAGCCCGGACGTGGCCACCTACGCGGCCAACGCCCTGTCCCCGGCCCGGGTCTCCCGCATCACCGTGGACGACGACGAGAAGACCCTGGAAGTGGTGGTGCCCGATTCCCAGCTCACCCTGGCCATCGGCCGCAAGGGCCAGAACGTGAAGCTGGCCGCCAAGCTCCTGGGCTGGAAGATCGACATCTTTACCGAAAGCCGCTTCGGCGAGATGCACGCCGAACTGCGCGGCCTGGAGCAGCTGGCCAGCGTGGCCGAGATTCCCGTGGAGAACTTCCTGGGCTCGGGCTTCGAGTCCCTGGAGAAGATCTCCGCGGCCAGCAACGAGGAGCTCATGGCCGCCATCGACGGCCTCACCCCGTCCAAGGTCTCGGACCTGCGGGTGGCCCTCAACCTGCTCATCATGTCCGCGCCCAAACCCGAGGCCGAGGCCGCGCCTGACGAGGCGGCGGCGCCCGCGGCCCCGGCCGGGACGGCCGCACCTTCCGAGGATGACGAGGAGGCCGAGCCGGCCGAGGGCGACGACAGCCCCATCGAGGCCGAGGCGCCCGAAGCTCCGGAGCGGGGCGAGGACTAGCATGACCGCGGCCAAGAGCACCCATATGCCCACGCGCATGTGCCTGGTCTGCTCGGGCCGTTTTCCCAAGGCGGAGCTGACGCGCTTCGTCTGTCCCGGGCCCGGGGCCGACGCCCCGGTGGAGGACCCGGCCAAACGGCTGCCCGGTAGGGGCATGTACCTGTGTGACGCGCCGGACTGCCGGAAGCGGTTCGCCACCTCCCGGGGGTGGCGGAGGAAGTGCAAGGGGGAAGCAAATGGGTAACGGAATTCGGATACGCGACCTGGCCCTGGAACTGGGGGTCGGCAACAAGGACCTGATCCAGGTCTGCCGCGAGCTGGACATCCAGGTCAGGAGCCACATGAGCAGCCTCAGCGACGAGGAAATCGCCGCGGTCCGGGCCCGGCTCGCCGGCCCGGCCAAGAGCCCCACCGAGGTGGTCACCACCAAGGAAGTCCAGCCCGGCGTGGTCCTGCGCCGCAGGCGCAAGCGCGTGCCCTCCGAGGCTGAAGAGCACGAGGAGCCGGCCGAAGCCGAAGCTCCCGAGGCCCCTGCCGCGCCTGCCGCTCCGGTCGCCGAAGAACCCGCCGCCCCCGCGCCTGAGCCTGAGGCTCCGGCCGAGGAGCCGGCCCCCGCGGCCCCCACCGCCCGCATCATCGTGGAGAAGGCGCCCGCCCCGGCCCCGGTGGAGGAAGCCCCCGCCCCGGT
>JAEXTU010000179.1 GCA_023453335.1 Pseudomonadota bacterium
GCCCTCAAGAGCCTGGTGGCCTAATAAGCTCGCTAGGGTAGGCGGGTGACTGCCGACATCATCCGAGCCTGTAATGCCTCTTTGGAATCCTTCCCAGAACTCTTGATTTTTTCTTGAGAGATAAACATGTAAACAACGTGCAATGTCCTCTTTCCAAAATATCCATACGTTGAAATACCATCATAACATCCTGACAAGGTTTTCCCTGCGGCGGCTGCCAGCTCATTAATCTTCTTGGCGTATCTCCCTTCTGAATCAGCGCATAGCGTGAGATAGCTGTCATCGAGTTCGCTAAAGGCCTTGTCCCATGTGCATGCGCTGTTGTCCCTATAAACAACCAGAAGTTCTTCAAGGTTAATGTCGTTGCCTGTGTAGTAAGCCTCCATGACAACATAGCCGTTGCATCTATTTATCGGGTGGGGACTTCCTCCGACGATGGTGATTGAATCAGAAGCGGCTTGAACTTTGCCAAGGTACTTGTATTCTGTGGAAATCTTGATTTCGAAATGATTGTCGAATGAATATTGGTAGGACCCGCCTTGTTGCGTGTTGGCGCAACCGGCGATCAGGAGGGCGAGGATGGCGGCGAGTAGGTGATGAAAAGATCGCCATTGACTGTCAAGGCGTTCACGATGGCGAGGAAGACAGGGCATTGCCGGTTTCCTCCTAAGGATAATGTATTTGTTCATTGATACGTTGCCCGGCAACCTCCCTGAAGTCAAGAAAACGGGGTGAGAACTATTCTCAATTGAACTGAAGAGAAGCTAGCCCAGGTTCACCGGCACGCCCGGCTCCATGGCCTGGAGGCGGGTGTCCGGCGCGGCCTTTCTGAGTTCGGCGGCGAACGCCTGGGTGCTGGAGGCCAGGACCGGGAAGGTGCCCCAGTGCATGGGGGTCACCGCCTTGCAGCCCAGGAGCGAACAGGCCAGGGCCGCATGGCGCGCGCCCATGGTGAAGTGGCCGCCGATGGGCAACAGGGCCAGGTCGATGCTGTAGAGCTTGCCGAAGACCTGCATGCTGGCGAAGATCCCGGTGTCGCCAGCGTGGTAGATGGTGTAGCCGTCGGGCAGGACCAGGATGTAGCCGGCAGGCGCGCCCGAGTCCGTGGAGTGGAAGGCCTGGGTCATGGTGACCCGGAAGCCCGCCACCTCGATGGTGCCGCCGATGTTGAACCCGATGCCGCCCACGATCTGGGCCTGGGGCACGCCCGCCTGCTGGAGCTTGCCCGCGGTGCCCACAATGGCCCCCAGCTTGGCCCCGGTCTTCCGGCAGATGTCCACGGCCTGGCCCACGTGGTCGCCGTGGTCGTGGGTCACCAACACTAGGTCGCATTTCGTGATGGCGGCCGAGCCGCCCGGGGACGTGGGGTTGCCGTCCAGGAAGGGGTCGATGAGCGCCACCCCGGAGGGGGTGCGCACCTCGAAGCAGGAATGGCCGTGCCAGATGAGAGTGTTCGCCATGGTGCCCTCCTTTTCGCAGGGGATCATTGGCCCCAGCGGGCGCAGAGGTCGTGGGGGATATCGAGCAGGTCCAGGATGCGGGCGGCCAGGTGGTCGCACAGGTCCTGGACGGACGAGGGACGGTGGTAGAAGCCGGGGCAGGCGGGCGCGATGTGCGCGCCCGCGGCGTGGGCGGCCAGCATGTTCTCCAGGTGGACCCGGGACAGGGGGGTTTCCCGGGGCACCAGGACCAGGGGCCGGCGTTCCTTGAGGCAGACATCCGCGGCGCGGTGGATGAGGTTGGTGCCCAGGCCGCGAGCGATGGCCGCCAGGCTGGCCATGGAGCAGGGGCAGACCACCATGCCCGCATGCTGCCAGGAGCCGCTGGCCGGGGGCGCGGCCAGCTCGTCCTGCTCCCAGGAGCGGGCGGCCAGGCCGGCGAAGGCGTCGGGGCCGGCGTCGGACTCGATCTCCAGCACGGTGCGGGCCGCCCTGGACACGATGCAGGAGAGTTCCACGCCCGGGGCCGCGGCCAGGGCCCGGGCCAGGGTCAGGGCGTAAGGCATGCCGCTGGCCCCGGTCACGGCCAGGATGATGCGTTTTATCTCGGTCACGGGCGCTCCTTGCGCGGGATTTCCACGGAATCCAGGCATACACCCCGGGCCCCGGCGCTGGCAAGGCGGTGGGCGCGGGTCCTTGACAACCCAGCGGCCCGAGCGTAGAAAGCCGCTCTTCGGTGTGGGCAGTTAGCTCAGTTGGATAGAGCGTTGGCCTCCGGAGCCAAAGGCCACAAGTTCGAATCTTGTACTGCCCACCACCCCGCACCCCCACCGGGCCGTTCTGAAATCGGAGCGGCCCGGTTTTCTTTGGGCGGCGGGGAGGGGGCCGTTTGCTTGGTATTGCGGGAAAATCCTGCTATGGTTGCTGGCACGATTCCGGAGGAGACCATGCCTGAGATGAAGACCCGCCCGGTGGTCCGCCTGAACCTGTGGCTGGAGAACGAGGGCGGGATGCTGTTCGGCCACGGCCGGGCGCTGCTGTTGCGCAAGATCGAGGAGCACGGCTCCCTGCGCCGGGCCGCCGAGGACCTCAAGATGTCCTACCGGGCGGCCTGGGGCAAGCTCAAGAAGTCCGAGGAGGTGCTGGGCTTCCCCCTGGTGGAGAAGCTGGGCGGCAACAAGTCCGGGTTTAGGCTCACCGGCCCGGGCAAGACCCTCATGGACAACTATTTCCTCTGGTACGAGAGCGTGGAGCGCCAGGCCTGGGAGATGGCCGGGGAGCTCTTCGGCTGGGAGGTCCTGCCCTTCGGGGAGGCCCCGGCAGAAGACGGGAAATGACCCCCGGCCGCGCCACCGCGCCGCCGGAATGAACGAATCACACGCCAAGGAGACTGTATCCATGACCGAGAAGAAGACCGGGGAGGCCCGGGTGACCCGCCGCCGTCTGACCTTCGACGCCCCCAAGCTGCGGCGCCTGATCGAGGCCGGCGAGACCGCGCCGGAGATCCAGGCGGAGTTGGGCATCACCGCGGCGGCCTTCAAGAGCCAGCTCACCAAGCTCATCATGCAGGACAAGAAATTCTACGAAGTGGCCGGGCTGCGCGCCCGCACCCGCTCCACCCGCCCCATCTTCAAGAAGGGCGGCATCAAGATCACGCCCAACATGCTGAAGGGCCTGCCCTTTGCCGTGGGCGACAAATTCACCCTGACGGTGGAGGACGGCCGGCTCATCCTGGAAAAGGACTGAGCCGCGGCGGGCGTGCCCCGCCCCCACGCGACCACGGCGACCTGCCGGATACCCAGGTGTCCGGCAGGTCATGGTTTTGCTCGGTCGCCATCGCGGTAGTGCAACGGCCTGCTAAGGCTTGGAGAACCCCCGGGCTTCCCAGGCCGCCGCGGCCTCCGCGCTCACCAGGTAATCCACGAAGGCCTTGGCCAACGCCTTCTGGGCCGAGGCCGCCACCACCGCGGCCGGGTAGAGCACGGTCTCGGACCTGGGGACCACCCCGACCACCGCCACCGCGGTCCCGGCCTTCTTGGCGGCGGTGGCGTAGACGAACCCGGCGTCCACCTCGCCCCGGGAGAGGTAGTCCAGGACCTGGCGGACGCTCTCCGCCGGGATGAACTTGGGCGAGAGGGACTCCCACAGACCCAGGTCGGTGAGGGCCTTCTTGGCGTAGGTCCCGGCCGGCACGGTCTCGGGGCTGCCGATGCCCACCCGGGCCACGGCCTTGCCCAACAGGTCCTCGACCTTGGCCACCTTGGCCGGATTGCCCGCGGGCACGGCCAGGACCAGGGCGTTGCCGGCGATCTTGACGTTGCTGGCGAAGTCCACCAGCTTGGCCGCCACGGCCTTGTCCATCCACTTGAGGTCCGCGGAGATGAACACGTCCACCGGCGCGCCCGACTCCATCTGGCGGTAGAGGTCGCCGGAGGCGGCCATGTTGAAGACCAGCCTGGTCCCGGGGTGGGCCTTCTCGAAGCCCGGCTGCACGTCCTTGAGCACGTCGGTCAGGCTGGCCGCGGCGGACACGATGAGGTCGCCGGCCAGGGCCGGGGCGGCGGCCAGGGTCAGGCCCAGGGCCAGAAGCAGGGCGGGCAGGACGCGTTTCATGGGGCTCCTCCTTGGCGGTCTAGTACTTGGGTTGGATGAGTTTGGCGGTGGTGAACAGGATGGCCACGCACACGGTGGAGACCACCAGCACCAGGGCCTGGGCCAGGTCGTCGCGGCCGGCCTGGACCGCGCTGTACACGGCCAGGGACAGGGTCTGGGTGCGGCCGGGCAGGTTGCCGGCCACCATGAGGGTGGCCCCGAACTCGCCCATGGCACGGGCGAAGGCCAGCATGGCGCCGGCCAGGATGCCGCGCAGGGCCAGGGGCAGGGACACCCGGAAGAACACCCCCCACTCGGACACCCCCAGGGTGCGGGCCGCGTCCTCCAGGTCGCGGTCCACGGACTCCAGGGCGGCCCGGGCGGATTTGAACACCAGGGGGAAGCTCACCACCGCCGCGGCCAGCACCGCGCCCTGCCAGGTGAAGATCAGGGTGACGCCGAAGGTCTCCTGCAGCCAGGCCCCCAAAATCCCGCGCCGGCCCACCAGGACCAGCAGGTAGTAGCCGAGCACCGTGGGCGGCAGGACCAGGGGCAGGGTGCACACCGCGTCCAGCAGGTCCCGGCCCGGAAAGCGGTAGCGGGCCAGGGCCCAGGCCAGGGCGGTGCCCGCGGCCAGGGCCGCCAGGGTGGCCAGGCCGGCCACCTGCAGGGTGAGGCGGAGCGGGGCGAGGGATTCTGGGGTGAACAGGTTCATGGTTGTTCTGTATGGTTGCGGGTCGGGGCTGGGGAAGAGCAAGCCCTGGGCCAGGGCGGCATTCCTTCCGGTTTCTCCCGGGTTGGCGTAGGTTCCCGCCAAGAAAGGCTGCCGGCCCCGGGTGTCGCAACCTACAAAAGTGTACGACAATAGTGTGGAATGCAACTCATGGACGCAGTCATGGTATTCCAGAATCATGAATGGCAGTCAACCGCGCAATCGCTGTTACGAAAAGCTTTAAAAACGTGCCAGCAATGGAATTGCCGTTGCAATATGGCGATTGCATTGTGCCGATTCTTTGGGTAATGAAGAGGTCATGCAGATGATCCAGATAAATATAGAGAGGGTTCAGGCGGTGCTGGCCGGCCTGGATGTGGAACAACTCATCGCGGTGTCCGAGCAGACCTCCCGGCTCCTGGCCGAACGCCTGCCCGGGGAGGGGAGGTCCGGGCATCGCCCCGGGGCGGCCCCGCCGCCCGGGCTGTGCCCGGCCCGCATCTTCAGCGCCGCGCACAACGTGAAGCACCTGGACCCCGCCCAGATGGCCCGGCTGACCCAGGCCTTCACCGCCTGGCGGGACGCGGCCCGCACCCCGCGCGAGAGCATCTCCCGGCAGCGGGTGTGGTTCGCCTACCAGATCATCCGGCCCACCGGGGCCAAGCTGGGCGAGGTCCTGGGCCTGGACGACCGCCAGGACCTGGACTTCGCGGCCAACCGGGTGCGCTTCTCCTCCGAGGGCAGCGGCTCCCGGGTGGTGGAGGCCCCGGCCTTCGTGCTGGCCGGGCTGCGCGCCTTCCTGGAGGACCCGGGAAACGCCGGCCTGCGCGGCGAGATGTTCCATCTGGACCCGGGCCACGTGCGTCGCAAGTTCTACGACCAGTCCGCTGCCACCGGCATCCCCCGCAGCCTGCTCACCCCCCAGGTGCTGCGCCACTCCCGGGCCGTGGAGCTGTTGCGCGACGGCCTGCCCCTGCCCGCGGTGCAGGCGCTGCTGGGCCACTCCAGCCTGGACCTCACCTCCAACTATTTCAGCTTTTCGGACGAGGACATCCAGCGCCTCATCCATCACGCCATGCAGCAGGAGCCAACCATGAAGACCAGCGCCCGCAACACCTTCCGAGGCAACGTCACCGCGGTCCGCCAGAGCGGCATCCTGGCCGAGGTCGAGTTGGTGACCCCCGGCGGCCACACCGTGGTCTCGGTCATCACCGTGGAGAGCCTCACGAACTTGGGCATCGCCGAGGGCCGGCCCCTGACCGCCATCGTCAAGGCCCCCTGGGTGATCCTGGCCCTGGACAAGGACCAGCCCTCCACCAGCGCCCGCAACCGCTTCGCCGGCAAGGTCCTGCGGGTCAACGCCGACCCCCTGGCCGTGGAGGTCATCGTGGAGCTCTCCGACGGCACCCTCATGTGCGCCCTCATCACCGACGAGAGCCGCAAGAACCTGAACCTGGCCCCGGGCTCCCAGGTCTGGTGCCTGTTCAAGGCCTTCTCGGTCATCCTGAACGTGGACTAGCGCGGATCAACGGAGAAGGGGCCGCCCCGCGCGAGCGGAGCGGCCCCTTGGCTTGCGGTCAGGCCCGGAGGCGTCCTAGCCGAGGTGGCGCAGGGGCCCGAAGGCCTTGGCCAGGAACTGCATGCGGGTCAGGGGCGGGGCGGCCGAGGCCACCGCGTACTCGCTGTACTTCTTGGGGTCGTCGGCCACCAGGAAGATGACCGCCACCTGCTCCGCGTCGCACAGCTGGGCCTTGGGGAACTCCTTCTGGATATTGGCCAGGCGCTCCTTGCCGAGCTTGAGCATGGCCTCGCGCTCACCGAAGTTCATGGTGCCCATGGCGCAGGTCTTCACGCACATGGGCAGGCGGTTGGCCTGAACCCGGTCGATGCACATGTTGCACTTGACCATCATCTTGGTGGCCGGGTCGCGCCGCGGCACGTTGTAGGGGCAGGCCTGGCGCACCTCCTCGAACTGGGCGTCAGTGAGCTGCCTGGTCTTCTCGTTGTAGAGCACCGCGCCGGTCTTGTCGTCGTAGACCGCGCAGCCCTGCACGAAGTCGGTGGCCACCGCCAGGCAGTTGGGCGAGAGGCAGTGCCGGCACTGGTCCGGCCAGAAGTACCAGGCCACCCGGCCGTCCTCCAGCTTGTATTCGTTGAAGCGGACCAGCTTGAGGTTGACGTGGGTGAAGTCCGGCGGGTTCTGGTGGGTGCCGGTCTGCTTGGTGTGCAGCGCCGGGAGGTTCTTCCACTCCTTGCAGGCGATCTGGCAGCCGCGGCAGGCCGTGCACCGGGTGGTGTCGATGAGGAAGCTTTTCATGGTCGTCCTCCTTCCGAGCTAGAGCTCGGTCACCTTGGCGCACTTGCGGATGTTGACCAGGCAGGCCTTGTACTCGGGGATGCCGGTGTTGGCGTCGCCCACCGAGGGGGTCAGCCGGTTCACCGCGTCGCCGCACTTGGGCGTGGCCCAGCCGAAGCAGTAGGGGATGCCGATGAGGTGCACGGTCTTGCCCTGCACCGTGAACGGCCGGATGCGGACCGTGACCATGGCCACCGCCTGCACCTTGCCCCGCAAACTCTCCACCTCCACCACCTCGCCGTTCTTGACCCCGATCTGGTCGGCCAGCTCGTGGCTCATCTCGCAGTAGATCTGGGGCTCGGCCTCCAGGAGCACCGGGGTGTTGCGGCTGTGGCCGCCGGCGCACCAGTGCTCGGTGAGCACGTAGGTGGTGAGCACCACCGGGAAGCGCGGGTCGCCGGGCTTGGCCAGCGGGTCCATGTCGCTGGACATGATCTTGGCCAGGGGGTTGTGCATCCGCTTGGAGAACGGGTGTTTGGTGACCGGGGTCTCGAGGGGCTCGTAGTGCTCGGGGAAGGGGCCGTCGGCCAGGCCCGGCCCGAAGAGCTGGGAATGGCCTTCCTTGTGCATGATGAAGGGGTACTTGCCCTTCTCGTCGGCCAGGGGCGGATACGCGCCGTCGGGCACGTCGCCCACCCACTTGCCGTCCTCCCACAGGATGACCGGCAGGTCGGGGTTCCAGGGCTTGCCGTTTTTGTCCACGCTGGCCCGGTTGTACAGGATGCGCCGGTTGGCCGGCCAGGACCAGACGTACTTGGGGAACAGCCCCAGCTTGGCCTGCATGGGGGTCTGGGTGAGGTCGCGGCGCTTGGTGTGGTTGCCCTCGTCGGTGTGCGCGCCGCAGTAGAGCCAGTTCAGGGACACCGTGGACCCGTCGTCGGTGAGGCTGGGGAACAGCGGCACCTGGCCGCCCTTCTTGAACTCCTTGTCCCCGATCTTGGTGTCCCGGGTGTACCAGCCGTTGATCTTGCGGGACATGAGGTCCGGGTCGTAGGCCTCGTACCAGTCCAGGTTAAGGATGGGCGCGGGGAACGCGCCGCCCTCCTGGGCGTAGAGCGTGCGCACCCGCTTCATGATCTCCACCATCATCCAACCCATGGGCTTGGAGTCACCCATGGGTTCGATGGCCTTGTGGTGCCAGATGTGCCAGCGGCCGGAGTTGGAGGTGGTGCCGTCCTTCTCGCCGCGCTCGGCCGAGGGCAGCAGGAAGACCTCGGTCTTGATGCCCGTGGGCTTGGCCTTGGGGCCGCGCCAGAAGTCGGTGCTCTCGGAGTGGTGCAGCTCGGCGAAGACCGCCCAGTCCAGGTTCTCCATGGCCCGCCGCACCTTGTGCGAGTTGGGGATGCTCTGGCAGGGGTTGTGGGCGAAGATGAAGCCGCCCTTCACCTGGTTCTTGAGCATGCGGTCGTAAACGTAGAGGACCGAGCAGTCCTCCCCGGGCTCCAGCTTGGACAGCCAGGGGTAGCCGAACTCGTTCTCGGCCGTGGCCGCCTCGCCGAACCAGCCTTTGAGCAGGCTGACCACGTACTTGGAGCGGTTGCTCCACCAGTTGGCGCTCTTGGGGTCGTTGGTCACCGGGGTGCCGGCCTTGATGTAGTCGGCAAGAGTGGGCCAGGAGGTGCGGGGCACCGCATGGTAGCCGGGCAGGTTGTCGTAGAGCAGGGCGTGGTCCGTGGAGCCCTGCACGTTGGGCTCGCCGCGCAGGGCGTTGATGCCGCCGCCGGGCACGCCGATGTTGCCCAGCATGAGCTGGATCATGCAGGCCAGGCGGATGATCTGCACCCCGTAAGTGTGCTGGGTCCAGCCCAGGGCGTACATCATGGTCCCGGCCTTGTTGGGCTTGCCGGTGGCCGCGAAGGTCTCGTACACCCGCATGAGGTCCTTCTGGGACACGCCGGTGATGGAGGAAACCTTGTCCAGGCTGTAGCGGGAGTAGTGCTTCTTGAGGAGCTGGAACACGCACCGCTTGTCCTGCAGGGTGCGGTCCTTCAGGGGCACGCCCTTGTCGTCGTTGATGAAGGTCCAGCTGGACTTGTCGTAGACCTTCTTGGCCTCGTCCAGCCCGGTGAACGCGCCGTCGTCGAAGCCGAACTTCTCGTTCACCAGGAAGGAGGCGTTGGTGTACTCGACCACGTACTCCTTGAAGTACTTCTCCTTCTCCAGGATGTACTTCATCATGCCGCCCAGAAAGGCGATGTCGGTGCCCGAGCGTAGGGGCACGTGGAAGTTGGCCTTGGAGGAGGTGCGGGAGAACTTGGGATCCACGTGGATGACCGTGGCGCCCTTGTCCTTGGCCCTAAGCACCCACTTGAAAGAGATCGGATGGTGCTCCGCCGCGTTGGAGCCCATGATGAGGACGGCATTGGCATGGCCAATGTCGACCCAGTGGTTGGTCATCGCGCCGCGTCCGAACGACTCTGCCAGAGCCGGTACGGTGGGGCTGTGTCAGACCCGTGCCTGGTGGTCGATGTACACGACCCCCAGGCTGCGCAGCATCTGGTGGGATACCGCGCACTCTTCGTTGTCCATGGACGCGGACCCGAACTGGTACACGGAGTCCCAGCGGTTCACGTCCTGGCCCTTGGCGTTCTTGGCGATGAAGTCGCGGTCCCGGGTGTCCTTGATGTTCCGGGCGCTGCGGTCCAGCATCCAGTCCCAGCTCTTCTCCTCCCCCGAGTCGCTGTACGGGGCCCGGTACATG
>JAEXTU010000192.1 GCA_023453335.1 Pseudomonadota bacterium
TTTCCGAACTGAACGACCCGGTGGACCAGCGCCAGCGCTTCCTGGAGCAGGTGGCCGAGAAGGAGGCCGGGGACGAGGAGGCCCACTTCATGGACGAGGACTACGTCCGCGCCCTGGAGTACGGCATGCCCCCGGCCGCGGGCCAGGGCGTGGGCATCGACCGGCTGGTGATGCTGCTCACCGACTCGCCCTCCATCCGCGAGGTCATCCTGTTCCCGCTCCTGCGGCCCGAGGTGGGCACAGGCTCATGAGCTTTCCCCTGTTCGTGGCCCGGCGCTATCTCCTGGCGCGGCGCAAGCAGGCCTTCATCTCGGTGATCTCCCTGATCTCGGTGCTCGGCGTGGCCCTGGGCGTGGCCTCGCTCATCGTGGTCCTGGGGGTAATGAACGGCTTCTCCGCGGACCTGCGCAACAAGATCCTGGGGGTCAACGCCCATGTCCTGGTCTCCAGCGTGGGCCAGGGCATGGAGAACTACGCCGATCAGGCCCGCAAGGTGGCGGCCCTGCCCGGGGTGGTGGCGGTCACCCCCTTCATCTACTCCGAGGTCATGGCCTCCACCACCCAGGGGGTCAAGGGCGTGGTGCTGCGCGGCATCGACCCGGCCAATGCGGACAAGGTGCTCTCCATCTCCCGCGACCTGGTGCAGGGCTCCCTGGAGGGCCTGGCCACGCCCGAGGCCCCGCCCCGCATCATCGTGGGCCAGGAACTGGCCGAGCGCCTGGGCGTGCGCCTGAACAGCCTGGTCAACCTGCTGTCGCCCACCGGCCGCCAGAGCGCGGCGGGCTTCACCCCCAAGATCAGCGTGTTCCGGGTGGCGGGCGTGTTCAAGACCGGCCTGTTCGAATATGACTCCTCCATGGCCTACGTGACCATCCCCGCGGCCCAGGAGCTCCTGGGCATCAAGTCGGACCTGGCCACCGGCCTGGAGCTGCGGGTGGCCGACGTGGAGCGGGCCGAGGTGGTGGCCCGCGAGGTGCGCGAGGCCCTGGGCGGCTTTCCCCTGTACGTGCGCCACTGGAAGGAGATGAACGCCAACCTCTTCGCCGCGCTCAAGCTGGAGAAGACGGCCATGGCCATCATCCTGGTCATGATCGTGCTGGTGGGTTCCTTCTCCATCATCACCACCCTGGTCATGCTGGTCATGGAGAAGACCCGGGACATCGCCATCCTGCGCTCCATGGGCGCCTCCCGCGAGGAGATACGCAACATCTTCATGCTGCAGGGAACCATCATCGGGGTGGTGGGCGACGCCCTGGGCTTCGCCCTGGGGCTGGCGGTGTGCTGGCTGCTCAAGCGCTACCAGTTCATCGAGCTGCCGCACGGGGTGTACTCCCTGGACCGGCTGCCCGTTCTCCTGTCCTGGGTGGACCTGGCGGCCATCGGCGTGGCGGCCTTCGCCCTGTGCTTCCTGGCCACTCTGTACCCGGCCCGCCAGGCTGCGCGCCTCAACCCCTCCGAGGCCCTCCGCCATGAGTAATTCCCCATTGTATGAATTGGCGGGTGTTGGTAAGGAGGTCGCCGGGCCGACGGAGAAGCTGGTCATCCTCCGGTCGGTGGACCTCACGGTGGAGGAGGGGGATTCCCTGGCCGTGCTGGGGGCCTCGGGCTCGGGCAAGAGCACGCTCTTGCACCTGCTCGGCACCCTGGACAGCGCGTCCTGGGGGGACATCCGCTACCGGGGGCGGGAGCTGGCCGGGTTCATGGAAAAGGACCGGGTCCGCCTGCGCAACCGGGAGATCGGGTTCGTGTTCCAGTTCCATCACCTGCTCCCCGAGTTCACCACCCTGGAGAACGTGGCCATGCCCGGGATCATCGCCCGCAAGGGCCGCGCCGAGTCCCTGGCCCTGGCGGCCGAGGCCCTGGAGCGGGTGGGCATGAGCGGGCGGGCGGAGCACAAGGTGACCACCCTGTCCGGCGGAGAGCGGCAGCGGGCGGCCATCGCCCGGGCCATCCTCCTGCGGCCCAAGGTGCTCCTGGCCGACGAGCCCACCGGCAACCTGGATGAGAAGACCGGGGAGCGCGTGGCCGCGCTCCTGACCGAACTGAACGAGACGCTGCACATGACCCTGGTGGTGGTGACCCACAACCTGAGCCTGGCCTCGCGCATGCGGCGCCGCTTGGAACTGCGTTCTGGAGAGCTGTATGAGCATGACGAGTCGTTTCGCTAGGCTGGCCGTCGCCCTCGTCCTCCTGCTGGCCTGGTCCGTGTCCGGACTGGCTGCGGAGAAGGCCCTGACCCCGGAGGCCCTGCCGGCCCCGGCTCCGAAGGCGCCCAAGGAGACGACGACCCTGGCCGAGATCCAGGAGGTGGGCAAGGCTGCGGCCATCAAGCTGGTGGTCCTGCCCTTCCAGGTCAACGCCGACCCGGACCTGGCCTACCTCCAGGACAGCCTGCCCGACCTCATCGCCGACAAGCTCAAGGGCGCGGGCTTCACCATGGTGGAGCGGGACAAGGTGGATGCGCTCATCAAGGACCAGAAGATCACCACCCTGGACCTGGCCAAGGCCAAGGACCTGGCCCTGCTCTCCGGGGCCAAGTTCGCGGTCTACGGCAGCTTCAACCAGATCGGCGAGACCCTGTCCCTGGACGTGCGCCTGGTGGACGCCTTCGGGCTCAAGCCGGCCAAGCCCCTCTTCGTGGTGCAGGAGGGCCTCATCAACGTCCTGCCCGCGGTGGAGGACCTGACCGAGAAGATCAAGAACGAGCTGCTCAAGAAGGAGACCGTGGCCGCCATCGAGGTGGAGGGCACCAAGGTCCTGGAGAAGGACGTGGTGCTCATGCGCCTCAAGACCCAGAAGGGCGATATCTACGACCCCAAGGCCGTGAACAAGGAAGTCAAGGATATCTACGAGCTGGGATATTTCGACGACGTGCAGGTCAAGATCGACGAGTTGCCCGACGGGGTGCGCCTGACCTTCGTGGTCAAGGAGAAGCCGCGCATCTCCGCCATCAGCGTGCTGGGCGCCAGCGCCAAGAGCCAGGACGACGTGCTCGAGGTCATGAGTACCCGGGCCAACTCGGTCCTGAACCCCAAGGTTCTGTCCGACGACCTGGGGAAGATCAAGGAGATGTACCGCAAGGACGGCTACTACAAGGCCGACGTCGCCTACAAGCTGGAAGGCGCCGACGCCGCCCAGGCCCGGCTGGACATCGTGGTCAACGAGGGCCCCAAGCTCTTCATCAAGAAGATCGCCATCGAGGGCGTCAAGACCTTTGATCCCGGCGACCTCAAGAAGGATCTGTCCCTGGCCGAGCGTGGGTTCCTGTCCTGGATCACCGGCTCGGGCGTGCTCAAGGAGGAGCTCCTGCTCCGCGACGCCGCGGCCATCGAGGCCTACTACAGCAACCGCGGCTTCATGGAGGTCAAGGTCGGCCAGCCCGACGTGGCCTTCGAGGACGACGGCATCGTGGTCACCTTCAAGGTGGAGGAGGGCCGCCGCTTCAAGATCGGCGCGATAGCCTTCACCGGCGACATCCTGGAGGACACCGACAAGCTCCTCAAGGTGACCAAGCTGGACGAGGTGAAGAAGGACAAGGAGTACATCGACCGCTCGGTGCTGCGCGAGGACTCCCAGGCCCTGACCGAGTACTACACCAATTACGGCTACGCCTACGCCGAGAGCAACTATTTCCTGAAGATCAACGAAGAGAACCAGACCGCGGACGTGACCTACGACATCCACAAGAAGCAGAAGGTGTACATCCGCCGGGTGTTCGTCGAAGGCAACGACCGGACCCGCGACAACGTGATCCGCCGCGAGTTGCGCCTGCTGGACGGCGACCTGTTCAACGGCAAGCTGCTCAAGCGCTCCAACCAGCGGGTCACCGGCACCGGCTTCTTCGAATCCGCCGAGGTCACCCCGGTGCCCACCGGCAACGAAGGCGAGGTGGACCTCAAGGTCAAGGTCAAGGAGAAGCCCACTGGCCAGATCTCGGCCGGCGTGGGTTATTCCAGCCTGGCCCGGGTCTACTTCGCCGCGGCGGTGGAGGAGCAGAATCTCTTCGGCAAGGGCTACCACCTGAGCCTGTCCGGGCAGTGGAGCGGCCGGGCCACCCAGTACATCCTCTCCTTCACCAACCCCAGCTACAACGACACCTCGCTGGCCGTGGGCGGCGACGTCTACACCCGCCGCGAGAACCTGGACTACTACCGCAAGGAGACCCAGGGCGGCCGGGCCCGCTTCGGGTATCCCCTGGGCGAGTACTCCGCCCTGAACTGGTCGTACCGCCTGGACCACTACACCATCTACGACGTGGACGGCGACGCGGCCAAGGACATCCGGGACATCAAGGGCGACAACATCGCCAGCGCGGCCACCGTGGGGGCCAGCCGGGACACCACCAACCGCAAGATCAACCCCAGCGAGGGCAACATCTACGCGGTGAGCATGGAGTACGCCGGCGGCCTGCTCATGGGCGATGACGAGTTCGTCAAGTACATCGCCGACACCAGCCACTACTTCCCGCTGTGGTGGGACCACATCTTCCACTGGCACGCGCGGGCCGGCTACGTCATGCCCAACGGCGACGCGGGCGAGGTGCCGGTGTTCGAGCGCTTCTACCTGGGCGGCATCAACTCGGTGCGCGGCTACACCTCCGGCCGCATCTCCCCCTACGATGCGGCGACCGGCGACCGGGTGGGCGGCAACAAGATGGGCTTCACCAACTTCGAGTACATCTTCCCGCTGTTCAAGGAGGCCGGCCTCATGGGCGTGACCTTCTTCGACGCCGGCGAGGTCTGGGCGGACGGCGAGGACGTGGACTCGGATCTCAAGAGAAGCGTGGGCGCCGGCATCCGCTGGTACTCCCCGGTGGGGCCGCTGCGCTTCGAGTACGGGTATGCCCTGGACGAGATCCGCAACCAGGGCGGCAAGGGCAAGTTCGAGTTTACCGTGGGCCAGTTCTTTTAAGCCCGCGCGGCATCCAACTTCAACGAGGTACGACTATCATGCGCAAGGTTCTGTTGCTGGCGGCGGCTCTTCTCCTGATGATCTCCTCCGTGGCCCATGCCGCGGATACGGCCAAGATCGGCATTGTGGACATGGAGAAGGTGGTCCGCAATTCCGAGCCCGGCCAGGCGGCCCTGAACAAGCTCAAGGACCAGTTCAAGGACGCCAAGGAGAGCATGGACAAGCAGAAGGCCGAGATCGACAAGATGCGTGAGGACATGGAGAAGCAGAGCCTGGTCCTGTCCCAGGAAGCCAAGATGGACAAGCAGACCCAGTTCCAGCGCAAGGTCCGCGACTTCCAGGACAACTTCCAGAACTTCCAGCGCAAGATGAAGATCGAGGAGGACAAGCTGTCCAAGCCCGTGCTCGACATCATCATGCAGGTGATCCAGGACTTCGGGAAGAAGAACGGCTACGGCGCCATCATGGACGGCCGGGGCGCGGGCGTGGTGTTCGTGAGCGACGCCCTGAACATCACCGACGAGGTCCTGGTCGAGGTCAACAAGGCCGCCCGGGCCAAGAAGTAGGCATGCTCCTGTCGCAACTGGCGGCGGCGCTGGGCCTCACGCTGCGCGGGGAGGACCGCGAGGTCGCCGGGGTGAACACCCTGGAGGCCGCGGGGCCGGACCAGGTGAGTTTCCTGGCCAACCCCAAGTACGCCGGGCTCCTGCCCGCCACCCGGGCCGGGGCGGTCATCGTGGACGCGGCCCACGCCGGGCAGGCGGCCTGCGCCCTGGTGAGCGCCAATCCCTACCTGGACTTCGCCCGGGCCCTCACCTTGTTCGCCAAGCCCCAGGGCTGCCTGCACGGGCAGAGCGAACTGGCCTACGTGCACCCCGAGGCCCGGGTGGCGGACGACGCCACGGTCTATCCCTTCGCCTTTGTCGCAGCCCCGGGCGGGGTCGGCCCGGGCGGGGGGGGGGTTGCCCCCCGCGCCGGGG
>JAEXTU010000193.1 GCA_023453335.1 Pseudomonadota bacterium
ATGGGGCGCCCGGCCGCGGCCTGGACGGCGGCCGCCGGGCCGGGCTCCATCCGGTCCAGGATGCGGTCGATCTCACTCGGGCTCATGCATTCCTCCGGGTTCGATGCCCTGCCGCGCGGCGAGCAGGCCCCCGGCCAGGCGGTCCAGGCCGGCCAGGACCTCCATCACCCCCGGCCCGGCCGGGGCGTAATGGACAAAGGGGCCGCGCCGCTCCACCCGGACCAGCAGGGCGCGCTTGAGCTCGCGCAGGTGATGGGACACCAGGGGCTGGGACAGGCCCACCGCCTCCACGATGCGGGACACGGTCATGCCCGCCTCGCCCAGGCACAGGAGGATGCGCAGGCGGTTCTCGTCGGCCAGGGCCTTGGCCAGGAAGGCCACGTCCCGGGGCCGGTCCAGGGTGAAGGGCGGTTGCTGCGGCATGGCGGTTTCTCGTAGCTTCGGCTGCGAATAAATATATAAACATTTGTTTATGTGTAGTCAAGCCCGGGACCGCCCCCTCCCCGCGCCGCAGGAGATTCCGCCGCCGGCCCGCAACTCCCCGGCCACCGCCGCTGACCCTCCTGGGCCGGCCGGGCTTCGCCGTCCCCGTCGCCAGTGATCGCCAACCCGCACCCTACGGCCGGGCTCCTTCCGGGGCCGCCACGGGCGGCGAGGGCCGCAGCCTGCGGTCGGGCGCGGTGGCCAGGGCCACAGCGGCCAGCACCAGCAGGCCGCCGGCCATCTGGAGCGGGGCCAGGCGCTCGCCGAGCAGGGCCCAGGCCCCCAGGGCGGTGACCACCGGCACCAGATTGATGCCCAGGGAGGCGCGGGGGGCCGGGATCACGGTGAGGGCGTAGTTGTAGGACAGGAACCCGGCGATGGTGGGTCCCAGGGCCAGGGCCAGGGTGGCGGCCAGGGCCGTTCCGAGCGCGCTTCCGGCCAGGTCGCCGGCCGAACTCCATTGGGCCAGAGCGAATGGTGCGAACACCACTGCGCCGGCGATCATCTGCAACCCGGTCAGGTCCACGCAGGAGACCCGGGAGCCCACCCGGCCGGCCAGGATCATGTAGGCCGCGGCCGCCAGCACCGCGCCGGACATGTACAGGTCGCCCAGCTGCGGGCCGGAGAGGAGCCCCGCCCCCCCGCTGCCGCCCGCCACCAGCAGCCCCACCCCGGGCAGGGACAGGGCCGCACCGGCCAGGACCCGGGGCCGCGGCCGCTCCCGGTGCAGCCAGGCCGAGGCCAGCAGCACCACCAGCGGGATGGTGGCGGCCAGGAGCGAGGCCTTGCTCGCTGTGGTGAACTTGATACCGTAGGTCTCCAGGATGAAGTAGGCCACGGGCATGAACAGGGCGATGCGGGCCACGGCCCAAAGGTCCGCGCGGGAGAGCCGGGGCAGGCCGCGGCGGCCGAACCAGGCCAGGAAGAAGGCCGCGGCCAGGGCGAAGCGCAAGAACAGGATGCACAGGGGCGGCAGCCCGGCCAGCGCGATCTTGGTGCCCACGAAGGACAGGCCCCAGAGCAGCACGGCCGCGGCCAGGGCCAGGTAGGGGACCAGGAGGGGGTGCTTGGCGTTCATGGCCGCACCCTAGGGCAGGCTGCGGCCTGGGTATTGTACGAAATTGATGCGGGGAGAGGCGCTACCCCGCGGCCTGGTACTGGCCCGGGGTGGCGGCCACGAAGCGGCGGAAGGTGCGGTGGAAGTGGCTCTGGTCGGTGAAGCCGGTGTCCTGCGCCACCTGGGCGATGGGCAGGCCGTGCGCCAGGAGCTGCTTGGCGCGCTCCACCCGGAGCTGGTTCTGGTAGGCGTGCGGGGGCAGGCCCAGCACGTTGCGGAAGGTGCGCACCAGGTGGCCGGAGGACAGCCCGGCCACCCCGGCCAGCTCGTCCAGGGAAACCGGCCGCTCCAGGTTGGCGGCCAGGTGCTCGCGCGCGGCCAGGACCTCGGGCGTGCGCTGCGGGACCCGGCGGGAGGCCGGGCCGGACGCGGGGACCGGGCCGGACGCGGGGACATGGGCCAGGGCCGGGGCCAGGATGCCGCGCATGTGCTCGCGGAAGGCGGCGTCCTTCTGCACGGCGGACAGGTCCGCGCCGATGAGGGATTCCAGCCTGCGGAAGGACCGCACCGAACCGGGGTCGGTGATCACGCCCGAGGCCAGGGCGGTGAAGTCCGGGGCGCGGCCCAGGTCCTCGGCCAGGAGGCCCAGCAGCCAGGCGCTGTCCAGGTAGAACTGGGAATAGGCCAGCTCCCCGGCGCGGTCGAGCAGGCAGGCGTGGGGCTCGTCGGGCAAGATGGTGATGACCGCGCCCGGCCCCATGGGCACCCGGCCGCCGCGGTAGCGGAAGGCCGACTGCCCGGCCTTGATGAGCACGAAGGTGAAGCACTCGTGGGTGTGCAGCTCAAAGTGCGAACCGCGCAGGTGGGTGTGCCGGGCCTCCATGTAGGGCAGGTCCGGGTCGCGGAGAAACACGGCGAGGTCCTTGGCTTTCATGTCGGGTCCTCTATAGGGACCGCCGCGGGTCCTGGCAAGGGGAGTGCTTGACCCCACGGCCCCTCCTGCGGACAATGCGGCCATGATCCCGGACGACACCCCGGGCGGGGCGCACCTCAAGCTGTGCGACGCCTGCTGCGACAAGAGCGGGACCCTCAAGGAGATGGTCAAGACCGGGGGCTGCACCTGCGACGTGTGCGGGTTCGCCTGCGCCTGCTGCGCTGGCGGCTCCCGCCAGTTCGTGAACCGGGTCCTGGCCCGCAACGTGCCGGCCGATGGCTGGGCCGTGCTCCAGGAGCGCAATCGCCGCAGCCTGGTCCCCCTGGACTGGGAGGCCCTGTTCTGCCTGGGCCGCGAGTGACCCGCCGTATTTTCTTCGCCCCGGCGCTTGACAAATGTCGCCATTTGCAGGAAGAGGGCCTTCCTCTTGAGCGTGGGGCTGTAGCTCAGTTGGGAGAGCGCTTGAATGGCATTCAAGAGGTCAAGAGTTCAATTCTCTTCAGCTCCACCACGCGAGAAACGGGCCGGTCACTGACCGGCCTTTTTCGTTCCCCCGGAGGACGCCCCGCATGACCCCCGCCATCGCCGCGGCCAAGAAGGCCAAGATTACCTTCCAGATCCACGAGTACGCCCACGACCCGGCCGCCCTGTCCTATGGCCTGGAGGCCGCCGAGAAGCTGGGCGTGGACCCGGCCCGGGTGTTCAAGACCCTGGTGGCCACGGCCGGGGAGCGGGACCTGGTGGTGGCGGTGCTGCCGGTGGCGCGGCAGCTGGACCTCAAGCTGCTGGCCAGGGCCGTGGGCGCAAAAAAGGCGGCCTTGACCGAGGTCAAACAGGTGGAGCGCGTCACGGGCTACGTAGTGGGCGGGGTGAGCCTGCTCGGCCAGAAGAAGCGCCTGCCCACGGTCATCGACGCCTCGGCCCAGGCCCTGGCGACCATGCACGTGAGCGCCGGCCGCCGCGGCCTGGAGATCGAGCTCGCCCCGGCCGACCTCGCCGCCCTCACCGGCGCGGCGTTTGCGGACATCGCGAAGTAGCCGGGCGCGCCGGGCGGCAGGCCGGGCTACTGGCCCGCGACCACGATGAGATGGGTGGCGCAGGGGCCGTGCACGCCGTGCACCATGACCGCCTCGATGTCCCCGGTCTTGCTGGGGCCGGACACGAACACCCAGCTCCCGGGCAGGCCGTCCGTGTGCTCGCGCTCGGCGAGCGCGGCGTACAGCTCGGGGAAGTCCGCCACCACCGCGTCCAGCCGGGCCACGGCCACGTGGATGGAGGGCAGGAGCGACACCGCGCGCGGCCGGCCCGGGCCGGAGTGCAGGAGCACCGTGCCGGTCTCGGCCACGCAGAGGTCCGCGGCGGTCACGCCCAGGCAGGCCTGGGCCGCGGCCGAGCGCAGAGCCGCGGGGTCCTCGCCGGCCAGGTAAAACTCCATGCCCTGGTTGGCGCACAGCCCGGCCAGGTCCAGGGGCCGCAGCAGTTCGTGGTCCCAGGCGCACAGGGACTTGCCCTCGGCCCACTCCGGCGCGGCTTCGGCGGCGATGGAGGCGATGGCCGCGGCAGCCTCGGCCGGGCTCGCCACGCACTGCACCTGGTGCTTCACCAGGGCCGCGGCCTGGCGCATCTGCTCCACCAGGGCCAGGCGTTCCTGGTAGCTGCGGGCGCGGATGCGGGCCAGCCGCTCCTGCGCCGCCGGCTCCAGGCCGCGAGGCAGCACGGCCGCGGCCTGCTCCGGGGACAGCGGCCCGCGGCCCAGGGCCGCGCGCACCCGGGCCAGGAAGGTGGCCTGATTGCCAAGGTCGGTGGCGTCCGCGCTCACTTCCCCGACTCCTTCTTCTTTTTCCACCGCTGGGCAAAGCTCTCGGCAGCCAGGGGCGGCAGGTCGCGGCCGCGGGTCCAGCCGGCCAGGGGGCCGGGCAGCTTGCAGAGCATGCCGCGGCTCTTGGGCAGGAACCGGCCGGCCAGGCGGCCGATCTTGAGCAGGAATTCATAGCGGCGGCGGCTGCCCATGACCCAGGCCCAGGCTGCGTAGCCCGCGCGCTCGGCCATTGGCGCGGGCGGCACGTCCCAGGCCGCGTCGCCGTAGGCCAGGCGGGCGCGCAGGGCCGAGAGCATGCGGGGCAGGTCGTTGTCCACCGGGCACACGTCCTTGCACGCGCCGCACAGGGTCTCGCCCAGGCAGAGGTCCCGGCTGCGGTGGATGCCGGCAAAGAGCGGGGTCACCACCGCGCCGATGGGACCGGGGTAGGGCGAGCCGTAGCTGTGCCCGCCGATCTTGCCGTACACCGGGCAGACGTTGAGGCAGCCGCCGCAGCGGATGCACTGCAAGACCTCCCGGAACTCGGGGTCGGCCCGGGTGCGCATCCGGCCGGTGTCCCCGCTGGCCAGGTGGGACTCCTCCGGGCCGGCCAGCGCGCCGGGCCGGCGCGGGCCGCTGGTGTAGGTCACGTAGGTGGACATGGTCTGGGCCGCGGCCCCGCGGGTGAGCAGGCGCAGGAGCGTGGCGTGGTCGGCCAGGGTGGCGGCGATGCGCTCCATGCCCAACAGCGCCACATGCACCCGGGGCAGGGTGGTGGCCATGCGGATATTGCCCTCGTTGGACACCAGGGCCACGTGCCCGGTCTCGGCGCAGGCCAGGTTGCCGCCGGTGATGCCCATGTCCGCGGCCAGAAACTTCTGGCGCAGGGCGCGGCGGGCGATGCCCGTCAGGGTCGGGGGGTCGTCGGAGTATGGCGCGCCGAGCTTGGCCGCGAACAGCTCGCCGATCTGGAAGCGGGTCAGGTGGATGGCCGGGGCGATGATGTGCGAGGGCGTCTGCCCGGCCAGCTGCACGATGTACTCGCCCAGGTCGGTCTCCACGGCCTCGATGCCCGCGCCCTCCAGGGCCTGGTTCAGCCCCACCTCCTCGGTGAGCATGGACTTGCCCTTGACCGCCAGCTTCACCGAGTTCCGCTCGGCCACCTGAAGGATGTAGGCCCGGGCCTCCGCGGCATCGGCCGCGAAAAAGACGTGCCCGCCCCGGGCGCGGACCTTGGTCGCCAGCGCCTCCAGGAGTAGGTCCAGGTTCTCCAGGGCCGCGCGGCGGATGCGCGCGCCCTCCAGGCGCAGGCCAGGCCCCTCGGGGAGCCTCTGGTAGGCGGCCAGCGCGCCCTTGCCGATGCGCTCCTGCATGCCCTTGATGGCCTGGTGCAGGTGGCGGTCCGTAACCGCCTTGCGGGCTTCCTCGCGGTAGTTCTCGGGCGACAGCTTCATGCCGCGCCCTCCCCGTTGGCCGTGCCGGCCAATATCTCGGCGATGTGCAGGGCGCGCACCGGATGGCCGCGGCGGTGCAGCATGCCCTCGATGTTGAGCAAACACCCCAGGTCGCAGCCCACCACCGCGCCCGCGCCGGTGGCCAGGATGCTGGCCAGCTTGTCCTCCAGCACGGCCTCGGACAGCTCGGGGAATTTCACGGAGAACGACCCGCCGAACCCGCAGCAGGCGTCGGAGTCGGCCATCTCCCTGAGGGTCAGGCCGGCCACCTTCTCCAGCAGCAGGCGCGGCTGGCGGCGGATGCCCAGGCCCCGGGCCAGGTGGCAGGAGTCGTGGTAGGTCACGGTCCCGGCGTAGGCCGCGCCCAGGTCCGCGACCCCGGCCACGTCCACCAGGAACTCGGTGAACTCGAAGGTCCTGGCGGCCAGGGCCTCGGCCCGGGCCAGCCAGCGCGGGTCGCGGGCGAACAGTTCCGGGTAGTGGCGGCGCACCATGTGCACGCAGGAGCCCGAGGGGCAGACCACCAGCGCCGCGGACTCGAACACCTCGATGCAGTGCCGGGCGGCCTTGGCCGCGTCGCGCCGGAAACCCGCGTTGAACGCGGGTTGGCCGCAGCAGGTTTGCTCTCCCCGGTAGTCCAGGGTGAAGCCCAGGCGGGTGAGCACGCTGACCATGGCCTCGGCCGCCGCGGGATGGAGCGCGTCCACCAGGCACTGGACAAAGAGGGTGACGGTGCGGGGCGTGGGCATGGTCGTGGACCCGCGTGCGGGCGTGGTCTACCTGCCCCTTTTTTCCCCCGGCGTCCACTCCCGGGCCTGGCCATGGCCGGCCGGGCTTCGCCCTGTGCCGGCCGAGGATGACTAACGATTTGCCCTCGGTGATTGGTTGAACTCCGCCGGCCCCCGTCGCCCTGGTCAAGGGCATTGGCCAGCCTGGGCCGGCGGGAAAGTTGGCCCGCCCAATTGCGGGCTTGTGATGACCGTGGGTTTTGTATACAGAATAGAGCGCCCTTTTCAGCAACCCTCATGAATACTGTTTGATTCAAGACGGTTAGACGCCGCAAGACCGATGCCACCCCCAGGAGACCCCATGCAACCCTGCCGCCTCATGCTCCCCCTGCTCCTTCTGGCCCTGCTGGCCGGCACCGCCGCGGCCAAGACCCCGGTCATCGGCGTGAACCAGTTCGTGGAGCACCCGGCCCTGGACGCCACCCTCAAGGGCATCCAGGACGACCTGCAAGAGAACAACGTGGCGGCCGAGTTCAAGGTGTTCAACGCCCAGGGCAACATGGCCACCACCAACCTGATCGCCACCAAGATCGCGGACGTGTCCCCGGACCTGGTGGTGGCCATCGCCACGCCCTCGGCCCAGGCCTGCGCCTCCCTGGCCGCCAAGAACGCCCAGATGGGCACGGTGCCCCTGG
>JAEXTU010000218.1 GCA_023453335.1 Pseudomonadota bacterium
CCGGCCTCCTCGCCCGCGCCCCGCACCGGCACCGGGGCGAGTTCGCCGCCGGAGGCCACGTGGCGGGCCGCGGCGGAGACCTCGGCCAGGGGCGCGGCGATGCGCCCGGCCAGCCGGGTGCCCATCCACGCCGCCAGCAGGGCCAGGCCCACGAATACCAGCAGGAGCGATACCTGCAACTCCCCTATTTCCCGGGTGAATTCGGACCGGGGCAGGAGCACCGCCACGGACCAGGGCAACGAGCCCAGGGGCACGGTGGCGGCCACGTACTCCTGCCCGGCCAGGCCCAGCCCGCCCAGGCCGGTCACCCCGTCGCGCAGGGCCGCGCGCAGCTCCCCGCCCTCGGGGCTGTCCAGGGCCAACTCGGCGGGGAGCCCTTCCCGGGGCGCGGCCAGGATGCGGCCCTCCCGGTCCACCAGCAGGGCCACGTCCGCGTCGTGGCCCACGGTGGCGGCCAGGAGGGTGCGCACGTTGTCCAGGGGGTAGTCGGCCAGGATGATGCCCAGCAGCTCGTCGAAGAAGGTCTTCTGGGCCGAGGCGAAGCGCAGGCGGAGCCCGTCCTGGTCCGCCAGGCCGCGCACCGCATCCCGGCCGGGATGGGCCAAGGCCTCGGCCAGCAGGGGCTCGGCCAGGCTCAGGGCCCGGGCCGGGGCCAGCACGCCCCGCACCAGGCGCAACTCCTCCCGCCCTGCGGGGTTCACGAAGGCTATGTCGGAAAAGGACCGGCCCTGCTCGTTGAAGAGCTTCATGAGCACCGGATACTGGCTCTTGCGCGCAAAGACCTCGATCTCCTCCCGGGAGCACAACCGGTGGAACTCCTCGGCCGCGGCCTCCAGCATGTTCTGCATCTCGGCCTCCACGTGGTGGGCCATGAGGCGCAGGTTGGCCGTGCGCTGGGCAGTGATGACGTCGCGCACCAGTGCGAAGGTGACCAGCCCGGCCGCCAGCACGGCCAGGCTCACCATGGCCACCAGGGCCGCCAGGATCCGGGTCTTGATGCGGCCGAACATTGTGTACCTAGGGCTTTCCCGCCACCGGGATGCAGGCGTGGCGGCGGATGGCCGCGACGGCCTCCGGGCTGCGCACGAAGTCCAGGAACCGGCGCTCCAGCGGCCCGGGCTCGCCCTTCCAGACCAGGCCCAGGGGGATGGAGACGGGGTAGTCGCCCAGCCCCTCGCCCGGCGTGAGGGGCGCCTGCCGCGCCAGGGTGAGGATGCGCACCCCGCCCGAGGCGAACATGGCCAGGGGGCCGAAGCCGATGGTCCCGGGGTGGTCCTGCACCGCCTTGAGCGCCTCGGGCGTGGTGTAGAAGACCTTGCCCGCCGGGGTGGCGATGTCCTTGAACCCGGGCAGGCCGGTGCACAGGGCGCTCCAGGAGGAGTCCCCGGTCTCCCGGGCGATGGGATAGATCTTGCCCGGCCGGCCGCCCAGCTCGGACCAGTCGGTCATGGTCCCGGCAAAGATGCGAAGTGCCTGCTCCGGGGTGATGTTTGCCACCCCCTGCACCGAGGGGTGTACGGCGAAGACCACCGGAGTGCGGGCGAACTCCAGGTAGGCCAGCCCGCCCGCGGCCTCCTTGGCCGCCGAGGAGTTGGCCACCCGGCCCAGGGTGGCCCGTCCCTCCTGCACGGCCTTGCGGCCGCCGCTGCTGCCCACCGAATCCGGGATGTCCACGGTGGCCCCGGGATTGGCGCGCATGAACAGCGCGGCCAGGTCGCGCAGGAGCACCTGGCTGTCCCCGGTGCCGGGCACGTCCAGATGCTGGCCAGCCCGGGCGGAAACCGGCCAGGCGCAGGCCAGGCAGCAGAACAGCAGCCAGGCGGCCAGGCGCAACGGTCTCATGGTTCCCCTCCTGTGCGCCGCCGGACGGGCGGGCACGTACGTTTCAACACCAGCGGTGTTGCCATGTAGATATCTGAAAGCGGCAGGCATGGGAACTGCGGCGCGGACAAATCCTAGCCAGGAGAACGGGTATGCCCGGACGGACGGCCGCGGGGTTGCCAGGGCCGGAAATCCCGGGTATGTCCCGCACCGGTCGGCAGTTCACCCAGGCGTCGCCGCCCCGCAAGGGGTGCTAAACCTGCCCTTTCCCTCCCCTTCGACACCGTATCCGCGTGCCGAATCGGAAGACGGCGACCACCGATGCTCCAAGGAGACAGGCGCGCACGCGAGGATACGTCGTGTCCAGAATTCCCCTTCCCTTGCACGTGGCCGACCTCTCGGCATTCGCCCGCGCCCTGCGCCGCCACCTGGACGGCCTGGGCCAGGCCCCCAGCCACCTGGAACTGTTGAACCTGCTGACCAAGGCCGCCGGGTTCAGGAACTTCTCGCACTTCCGGGCCGAGGCCGAGGCCATGGCAGGCCAATCCGCGCCAGCCCTCGCGGCCGCCCCGCAGCCCCCCGCCGCGGACCCCAAGGCCGTGCAGCGCATGCTCCGCCACTACGACGCCGAGGGCCGGCTCCTGCGCTGGCCCAAGAAACGCCTGGAGCGCCTGGCCTGCCTCTGGGTCCTCTGGAGCCGCCTGCCCGCCCGCCAGGTCATGACCGAGCGCCAGATCAGCGACCTCCTAGCGGCCCTGAACGGCTTCGACGACCACGCCTTCCTCCGCCGCCAACTGGTGGACAACCGCCTGGTCACCCGCACCCCCGACGGCCGCGAGTACCGCCGGGTGGAAGCCCAACCCAGCCCCGAAGGCCTGGCGCTGCTGGAACGCCTGAACCATTAAAAAGGGAGGCCGGCGCAAGCCGGCCTCCCTCTTCTCAAAGAAAAAGGGCCGCTCTCGCGGCCCTCGTTCTCTCGACTGGTCGGGATGAGATGATTTGAACATCCGACCCCCTGAACCCCATTCAGGTGCGCTACCAGACTGCGCTACATCCCGACCCCAGAAGGGAATGAACTGGTACGGCAGGTTCCGGGCTTTGTCAACGATTTTCCATGGCGGGGCCTCGCGCCGCGCCGGGCGGGGGCTTAGCCCTGGTTTTCGCCGGGGGCGGAGGGGGTGGCGGCGGGCTCCAGGAGGCGGCGGATGGACTTGAGTTCCTCGGCCACGCTGCGCTTGAGGTCGCTCAGGCCCTCGGCGTGCTCCAGGCGACGGCGCGCACCGTCCAGGGTCAGGCCCTCCTCGTGCACCAGGCGGTGGATGCTCTTGAGCAGGGCCAGGTGCTCCTCGGTGTAGAGGCGCTGGCCCTTCTCGGTGCGCACCGGGGCCAACTGGGGGCACTCACTCTCCCAGAAGCGCAGCACGTGCGGCTTGAGCCCCAGCAGCTTGGCTGCCTGCCCGATGCGGTACACCCTCTCGGCCATGGGTCCAACCTACGGGCCGGGCCGGCCGGCGTCAACAAAAGAGCCCCCGGCGCGGGCGGCGCAGGGGGCTCTGTCCATCGAGTGCCGCGGCCGTCTAGACGCGGACCGGCAGGGCCGCGGTGATGGCGGCCACCACCTTGGCGTGGGCCTTGTCCGCCTCGGCGTCCTTCAAGGTGCGCTCGGCGTGGCGGTAGGTCAGGCGCAGGCTCAGGTGGCGCTCCCCGCCCGGGGTGGGCTGGTACACGTTGACCAGGAGCACGTCGCTGAGCAACTTCTCCCTGGCGCCCCGGGCCGCGTCGAGCAGGGCCGCGGCCGTGACGTCAGCCGGGCAGGCGAAGGTCACGTCGCGCTTGACCGGCGGGAACTTGGCCAGGGGGGCGAAGCCCTGCACCCGGCCCTCGGCCCGGCGCTTGAGCAGGTCCGCGTCCAGCTCCGCGATCCAGGCCTCCTTGCGCGCCTGGTAGGCGTCGGCCAGTTCGGGCCTGACCCGGCCCAGCTCGCCCAGGACCTCGCCCTCCAGGGTCGCCCGGATGCAGGGCGCGAGGTAGGGATGCCCGTCCTGCACCGTGAAGGTGGCCTGGGGCAGCTTGAGATGGGCCAGCAGGTGCTCAACCAGACCCTTGAGGTCCAGGTAGTCCGCGGGCCGCTCCTCGCCGGGCCAGCCCTCGGCCGCGCGGTCGCCGTAGAGCGCCAGGCCCAGGCGTACCGGCTCGGTGGCGGTGGTGTCGGAGGAGGCGTCCGGGAAGAAGAGGTGGGCCAGCTCGAACACCCGCACCCGGGCCGCGCCCGCGGACACGTTCTGGCGCACAGTGTGCAGCAGGCCCGGGGCCAGGGCCGTGCGCAGCACGTTCTGGTCCTCGGACAGGGGGTTCTTCACCGGCACCCGGTTGTCCTGCGGCAGGCCCAGCAGGTCCAGGTCCTTGGTGCCCACGAAGCTGTAGTTGATGGCCTCGCGCAGGCCCGCGCCGCGCGCCCAACTCTTCAGGCGCAGGGCAAAGGCGTAGGTGGTGTCGGCCTTGCCCACCGCGTCCAGGGACTTGGGGATGCGGGGCAGCACCGCGGGGATGCGGTCGATACCGTAGACCCGGGCCACCTCCTCAATGAGGTCCACCTCGCGCTCCAGGTCCAGGCGGTGGCTGGGGGCCGCGGCCGAGAAGGCCTCGCCCGCGCCGGTGAGCGTGCAGCCCACGGCCTCCAGGGTCTTGCGGCAGAAGCCCTCGCTCACCACGTCCGCGGGCAGGCCCAGCAGGTTGCGGGCGCGCTCCACCCGGAAGGGGATGATCCGGCCTTGCCAGGGCCGCGGCTCGGCCACGGCCACTCCGGGCAGCACCCGGCCGCCGGACAGCTCGGCCATGAGCGCGGCGGCGCGGTCCATGGCCACCCGCGAACCGGGCTGGTCCACCCCGCGCTCGAAGCGGTAGGAGGACTCGCTGGGGATGCCCAGGCGGCGCGCGGTCTTGCGCACGCTGCCCGGCTTGAACACCGCGCTCTCCAGGAGCACGTCGGTGGAGTCGGCGGCCATCTCGGTGTTGGCCCCGCCCATGACCCCGGCCAGGGCCACCGGCTTCTCGTTGTCCCAGATGAGCAGGTCGTTGCGATTGAGCACCCGCTCCTGGTTGTCCAGGGTGGTGAAGCGCATGCCGTCGTCGGCTCGGGCCACCCGGATGACCCCGCCGGCCAGCAGCCGCCGGTCAAAGGCGTGCAGGGGCTGGCCCAGCTCGAACATGACGTAGTTGGTCACGTCCACGATGTTGCTGATGGGGCGCAGGCCGCAGGCCAGAAGCCGCCAGCGCAGCCAGTCCGGGGAGGGGCCGATTTTCACCCCGGCCAGCACCCGGCCCTGGTACACCGGGCACAGCTCGGGCTCGGGGATCTCGATGCGGAAAAAGTCCTCGGCCCGGCCCGGGCCCGCCTCGGTGAGGGTGAAGGTGGGCAGGGTCAGGGGCAGGCCGAAGGCCAGGGCGGCCTCGCGGGCCACGCCCAGCACGGACAGGCAGTCCGCCCGGTTGGGGGTGATGCTGACCTCCAGCACCTCGGTGTCCAGCCGGAGGGCCTCGGCCAGGGGCACGCCGGCCGCAAGCGAAGAGTCCAGCACCATGATGCCGGCGTGGCCCTCGCCCAGGCCCAGCTCGTCCTCGGCGCAGATCATGCCCCGGGACTCGTACCCGCGCAGCTTGGCCTTCTTGATCTCGATCCCGCCCGGCAGCCTGGCCCCGACCAGGGCCACGGCCACGGTCTGGCCCGCGGCCACGTTGGGCGCACCACACACGATGGGGAGCAGTTCGCCCTGGCCCGTGTCGACCTTGGTGAGGGAGAGCTTGTCCGCCTCGGGGTGCCGCTCGCACTCCACTACCTTGCCCACCACCACCTTGGCCAGGCCGGCAAAGGGATGGGCGATCTCCTCCACCTCCAGGCCCAGCATGGTGAGCCGGTCGGCCAGCTCCTGGATGTCCCCGTCGTAGGGCGTGAACTCCCGTAACCAGTTGACGCTTACCCGCATGACCGCCTCGATGTACTTCGGATTTTCCGCCGGAACCCCGACGCGCGAACGGAACCCAATACCGCCAAAGCCCACGGCTGGCAACCATTCCCAGCCCTCGCCCCACGCCCTGCCCGACCCCTCGAATCTTTTTTCAAAAATGTGTTGCCTTCCCTTCCATTATTGTTTATATAACGCAACAACAACCCTGAGGAACCATGCCCATGAGCTTCGACGCCTTTTTCCGCCGCCTGTCCGAGGCCTCGGACATCCGCTCCCAGCAGGACCTGGCCAAGGCCCTGGGGGTGAACCGTTCGGCCGTGACCCAGGCCAAACGGCGCGGCCTGGCCCCGGAGAAGTGGGTGCTGCGCCTGGCCCACGACCTGGGCCTGTCCCCGGACTGGCTGGCCGAGGGCCGCGGGTTCGCCCGCGCCGGCGCGACCAGGCACGCGGCCGAGGACTTCTTCCAGGTGCCCAAGGTGGCGGCCCGGCTCTCGGCGGGCGGCGGGTCCGTCGAGGTGGAGGGCCGGGTGCGCGGCTACTACGCTTTCAAGCGCGACTGGCTGGCCCGCACGGGCACGCCCGAGCGCATGGTGCTCATGGACGTGTCCGGCACCTCCATGGAGCCGGAGATCAGGGAAGGGGACACCGTGCTGGTGGACCAGGGGCAGTCGGCGGGCATGGCCGGGTCCATCTACGCCGTGGGCGTGGAGGACACGGTCATGGTCAAGCGCCTGGAGAAGCGGCCCGGGGCCCTGGTCCTGGTCTCGGACAACCCGGACTACGACCCGGTGCTGTTGCGCGGGGACGAGCTGTCCAACGTGCGGCTCATCGGCAAGGTGGTCTGGATCGGCCGGGAATACCGCTGAGAACCCCAAATTTTTTTGCTCCCAATGTTAACATACATAAACAATCTGCACCCCAACGCACCCAGCTTACCGGAGGACGTCATGCAAGAGCGTTACTGCACCTGCGGCCGCAAGATCACCGTGTCCTTCACCCTGACTCCCAAGGGCTGGACCGCGATCCTGCTCCCCCGCCAGAACGACCCCCGCGCCGCCACCCCCTGCCCGGCCTGCGGCAAGAAGCTGGATATCGATGCATTGCGATAGGGCGGAACAAGGC
>JAEXTU010000233.1 GCA_023453335.1 Pseudomonadota bacterium
GCTTCGCCCAGTGCCTGGACACCCGGAAATACGCCGGCGACGTGGCCCGCGACCTGAACGAGGCGCACCGCATCGGCCTGGACGGGACCCCGGCCTACGTGGTCAACGGCCGCCTGGTGAGCGGCACGCCCAAGCCCGACAAGTTCTCGGCCATCATCGACGAGGCCCTGGCCGCAGCCGCGCCGAAGAAGCCCTGAAGCTGGCTCTGCCCTAGCGGGGCAGGCCTTGCAGCCACTCCAGCACGGCCTCGGCGGCCGTATCCGGGACCTCGGTGTGGTCCGCGGGCACCACCAGGTAGCGGCTGGCCGGGTGGGCCGGGGCCTTGGCAAAGGCGTAGTCCGCCGGCCGGGTCAGCTTGTCGCGCTCCCCCACCACCCAGAGGATGGGCAGGGGCCTGGAGATGGCCGCGGCGTTGGAGGGCATGACCGCCGGGCCGGAGGGGTCGTTGTAGCTCAGGAAGATGTCCGGGGTGGTGGTCAGGGTGAATTCCTTGCCCATGTTCACGTCCGTGAACCCGGCCTTTTCCCGGCCGCGGCCCGCGGCGGCCATCTCCCGGGCCTTGGCCAGGCTCCCGGCCAGGCGCTGGGCGTTGAGTTCCGGGGTGTGGCCCGGGGCCAGGACGATGAGGGCCCAGAGGTTGGGCCGGCGGGCGGCGTAGCCCAGGGCCGCATTGCCGCCCAGGCTGTGCCCGCCCACCGCCACCCGGGCCGCGCCGCGCTCCTTGAGCCGGGCAACGGCCGCGTCGATCTCGGCCATGGCCTGTTCGTAGCCGGCGTTGAAGCCGCGCTGCCGCGACCAGGGCATCTCCGGCCGCTCCACCATGTATCCCGCCCGCTCCAGTTCCGCGGCCAGGTTGGCGATGAACCGGTCCGGCATGCCGTTCTTGCCGTGCAGCAGCACCACGCCGTCCATGCCCCAGGCTGCGGGGGCGGCCAGGACCAGGAGGGCCAGGGCCAGCAGCCAGCGGCGGAACCAGGTACTCTTCATGGGTGTTCTCCCGTGTTGCCTCAACTGGTGGTACCCGTACAATTTTCCATCCTGCACCCGAACCCGGGCCGGCGCAATGGGCGGAAAACCGCCGCAAGTGGAGTCTGGCGGTGGGCCATGGAGCGATTCGGAATAAACCCGGGCTGTGGGCCGGACGTTGCCGCAGAGGGGGAGAGGCGGGCAGGGGCGGGGGATCAGGCGGTGGTGAGTTCGGCGACCCGGCGGAAGTACTCGCCCCGGCAGAGGTTCTCGATGGCCAGCAGGGCGGAGAAGGCCTCGCGGAAGTCCTCCCGGCCGATGGTGAACAGCCCGTGCCCATGCACCAGCACCCCGCGCCGGCCCAGCATGGCCGCGGGCATGGTGTTGCACAGGCCGGTGGGGCCGGTGCCCACCTCGCCGGGCACCCCCGGCACGTCGGCCACGCAGCGCTCCCGCGGGCAGCGGGCGTGGCAGGCCCCGCGCACCGGGCACTCGGCCTCCGGGCAGTCCATGGACAGGATCACCGAGAAGCGGGGATGGCCGTGCAGGATGGCCCGGGCCGAGGTGCGCAGCACCACCTCGCGGTGGGCGGTGAGCTCGCTGGAGGCGGTGAGCCCGTGCGAGGTGGAGTCGTCCAGGGGGCAGGGGTCGATGAGCCCGGCCAGCTCGTCCAGGGAGGAGCCGGTCTGGGAGATGTGCAGGGTGTCGTCCAGCAGGTAGGAGATGTTGCCGAAATAGGAGTCCACCAGGCCGAAGTCCACGGTGGCCTTGCCCGCCTGGATCATGGCCCGGCGGGTGTCCTCCGGGCTGGCAAAGGGGCCGTGCGCCAGGCCGGGCAGGCCGGTGCGCATGGGCGGGAGCAGGCTGGCGATGCGGGCGAAGCGCTCCCGGGCGCGCGCGTCCACCGCACCCCGGCGCAGGGCGGCCAGGTGGTCGCTGAAGAATTTCACGAAGCTGGCGAAGGCCATGGACGAGACGGTCACGAAGCCCTGCTCCGGGCTCACCGTGCCGTGCGCCAGGAGCCCCTTGCCCGGCACGATGCAGCCCTTGCGCCGCTTGAGCGCCGCGGCCAGAGGCTCGGGCGCGAACTCCCGCACCACCGGCAGGTCGTGCAGGAAGGTGCGGGTCTCGCAGTCCTCCGGGGTGACGGCCCCGTCGGCCTCCCGGGCCAGGGCCTCCACCAGGCTCCGGTGCGGCTCGGCCAGGGGGGTGAAGACCAGGGAGTTGATGTTCAGCAGGGAGAACAGCTCGCCCAGCACGTCGCACTCCGGGGCCGGCCGGTTCCACTCTAGGTCCGCGTCCAGCCCGGCGAGCAGCGGCCCCCCCGCCGGGGCCAGCCCGGCGGCCACCAGTTTCCCCGCATACTTGTCCAACAGCGCCCGCATGCCCGGACCATAGCGGCCCGGGGCGGGACGGGCAAGCGCCTGTGTTTGCAGGGGCCCCGGACCCCGTCAGTGAAGAACGAGGCCCAGGCGCTGGGCAGCCTCGGCCGTGGGCCGGCCCTCGGGATCCAGGCCGCGGATGGCGTAATACGCGGCGCGGGCCTTGAGGAATTCGGCGCGGTTGAGGGGCGGGATGGGGAACTCGCCGGCCATGTCCCCGGGCTCGGTGAAGAAGCGGGGGGGCAGGTCGTCCTGCTCCGCGCCGAAGCCCCAGGCCGCGTTCAGGATGCGCTCCCGGTAGTAGATGCGCTCGCCCAGGCGCAACAGGTCCTGGGCCGAGCTCTCCTGCCCGGTCACCGCGGCATAGGCCTTGGCGTATTCCTCCAGGCTGGCCGCGAAGAAGGTGAACTTGCAGGCGGTCAGGCTGTCCACCACCGCGTTGGCGTCCTCGGCGATCTTCACGATGCGGGCCTTGCCCGAGAAGGTGAAGCGGTCGGTGGCCACCGGCTTGCGCAATATCTCGTGGCTCACTGGGTAGGCCCGCAGGTGGCAGCCGCCCCGGGTGGACACCGCATAGGCCAGGGCCATGCCGTAGGCCCCGCGCGGGTCGTAGGCCGGCAGCTCCAGGCCCTTCACCGCCATGGCCAGTTCGGGCCGGCCCTGCGCCGCAGCATAGCGCGCCGCGCCCCGGGCCAGCTCGGCCCCTCGGCCGCGGCCCTGCGCCATGTCCTCCAGGAGCCCCAGCACCTGGTCCGGGGCCAGGTCCCGGCCGGTCAGCTCCCGGTGGCAGGCCAGGGTGGAGCCCGCGCTGATGGTGTCCAGGCCCAGCCGGTTGCAGGCCGCGTTGGCCGCCACCACCAGCTCGGGATCGGTGTTGCCGATGAGCGCGGTGAAATGGCTCATGGTCTCGAACTCGGGCATGGAGCGGCCGTCGGAGGCCACCTTCTTGCACCGGATGTGGCAGCCGTGGCAGCCGTGCTTCTCCGGCCGGTAGCGCTCCTTGTAGGCGTAGGCGTTGAGGCCCGCGGCCCCGGGGAAGCGGGTGCGGCGGAAGTTGTCCGTGGGCATCATGCGCCGGCTGTCCATGAGGTCGAAGATGGACCCGGTGCCGAAGCAGGAGAACCCCTGGCTGCCCATGAGCGCGGGCGAGGCGTGGGTGAGGCGCAGGATCTCCTCGCGGGCGGCCTTGAGCAAGGCCGGGTCGGCCACCGCCACCTTGCCGCTGCCGCGCAGGGCCAGGAATTTCACGCCCCGGTTGGCCAGGGCCAGGCCCAGCCCGCCCCGGCCCGCGGCGTGGTGGCGGTCCACCTGCACCGAGGCCAGCAGCACCCCGTGCTCCGCGGCCGGACCCACGCAGGCCACCGAGCCCCAGTCCGCCAGGCGCTCGAACACCGCGTCGCTGCCGGCTCCGGCCAGGTCCCGGGCGTCGGCCACCGTGACGGCCCCGTCCTCCACCAGCAGGCCCGAAAGGCGCGGGGTGCGGCCCAAGAGCACCAGGGCGTCGAACCCGGCCCGCTTGAGGGTCACCCCCAGCCTGCCGCCCACCGAGGAGTCGCCCACCGCGCCGGTGAGCGGGGAGCGGCACATGAGCGTGGCCCGGCCGGGGGTGGGGGCGATGGTGCCGGTGAGGGGGCCGGCGGCGATGACGAAGGGCAGGTCCGGGTCGTCCCAGGCCCGGGGGCCGGCCTCGGCCAGCAGGCGGCCGGCCAGGCCCTTGCCGCCCAGGTCCCGGGCCAGGTCCGCGGCCGCAAGCTCCTCCACGGCCACCCGGCCGGAGGCTAGGTCCACCCGGGCGATGCGCCCGGTCCAGCCGCGGCGGGCCATGGCTATTTGCGGACCCGGGGGTCGGGGGTCCAGGTGGCCCAGGATTCGTCGGCAGGGTGGGCGGCCATGCCCTTCGGGTCTTCGCGGTAGTCCAGGGGGTCCTTGCAGGCGCGGTACAGGCGGGCGTCGAAGGGCAGCCAGTCCGTGCCGTCCACCCCGCGCTTGAAGCGGCTCTCGGCCGAGGCCGGGAAGGCGCAGGCCACCTTGATCCAGCGGTCCTGCTCCCGGGAGATGCGGCGCACCTCGGCGGCCACCTCGGCCAGGTCCGCGTCCTGGCTGAAGAGGAGGGCCACGTCGCAGGCCCGGTCCAGGGCGTCGCGCACCACGTCGATGGCGATGCGGATGTCGATGCCCTTTTCCACGGCCACCGGCCGGGTGGGCTCCCCGTTCCCGTCGCGGCCCCGGCGGTAGGCCAGGGGCCGGGTGAACACCGAGACCCCGCGGCCGCGCATGGCCGCCAGCTTGGCGTCCCAGAAGCGGCTCCACTGCGGGCTCTCGGCCGGGTCGGGCACCCCGGTGTAGAAGCGCACCCGGCCCAGTTCCCAGCCCTGGGCCAGGCAGAGGCGGTCGGCCAGGCAGCGGGGGTCGAAATCCGGGTAGGTGGCGCCAAACACGGCGCGGGCGGCATGGAACAGGTTCTGCCCGTCCACGTAGGCGTGGACGCGCTTGAGGCTCGGTTCGCTGGGCATGGTCGGGGTCTAGGCCGGGCAGCCGTGGGTGTCAACGCCCTACGTGGGCCTACTTGCGCAGGACCTTGTCCAGCAGGGCGCGGAAGCTCTTGTCCATGCGGGCGAACTCGTCCCCGCAGGCCGAGCGTCGGTCCGGGGGCAGGGCCTCGTCCAGGTGCCTGCCGAAGGCCGCGGCGGTGTGGTCCGGATCGTACCCGTAAGCCCAGCACACGATGTTGTGGTAGCGCTGGATGTCCAGGCCGTGCGAGTCCCAGAAGTCCGGGTGGTCGCCCTCCTGGGGCGGGGCGTAGAAGAAGTCCGCGGCGTTCAGGGTGGCGGCCATGCCCTCGCCCTCGTCCAGGCTCATGAGCATGAGCCACACCGCCACCTGGTCGGCCACATCCTCCTCCCGGCCCGTGATGGGCAGGCCGAGCATGTCCACCAGGGCGTGCCCCAGCTCGTGGTACACGGTGAAGAGCAGGTTGTCGTAGACCAGGTTCAGGGCCAGGTCCGGGTCCGGCTCCATGCCCGCGGCGATGGCCGCGAATTCGGGCAGCAGCTCGCCGCACACCAGGATGGTGGCGTTTCCCGCCTCGTAGAAGGAGTTGGCGTCCCCGCAGTCCGCCACCCGCAGGGTGAGGTCCCGGGGCAGGTCGAAGACCTGGGCGATGTTCTCGGCCAGGGTGGTGAAGGCATGGTCCCGCAGCGCAATGTCCAAGGCCGTGGAATTGGTGAGCGCCGGCCCCAGCACCACCCGCACCTCCCCGGCCCGGGCCGGCAGCCCGGTGAGCAGGAGTGCGGCCAGGCCGCAGAACAGGGAACGCAGGAACAGGGTAGGCACGTGATCTCCGGGGCCGGGACATAGCACGGCCCGGTCCGGGGCGGAAGGGGTGGACTCAGGGCCGGCCGGCAAAGCGCACTTCGGGATGCACGGAGGGTTTTCGCATGAAAGCCGTGCCAGGCGACGTCCAGCAGCAGAATCCATAGGCCGAGGAAGGGATGGCAGGACTAGTATTCAAGAAAAGAGCTGAATACGTCGTTTATTGGCGGAAGCATGGGGAATCATGTCTCATCCTGCCTGTTTTTACAGACAAAAAATTTTATGTATGTTGTTTTTCTTCGTTATCAGAAATATTTTTTTGCGAATCTCTGAAATTCACCGCATCCCCTTGTATTCGCCAAGACCGCCGTGCTATATCCCCTCTCCCCCGGACAAATGGGGGGGAAATCGAACGAGCAGAGGGAGTTCCATGACCCGCAAGGACCGGACCGAAGGCATATACAGCCGCCGCGAGGTGCTCGACGAGAGCGAGCGCCGCCAGTTTTACCTCATCCAGCTCAAGGAGCTCTTGACCTACGCCTACCGCTACTCCGAGGACGTGAAGAAGCGCTTCGACCGCGCCCAGTTCCACGTGGAGAAGTTCAAGCAGCTTTCCGACCTCAAGCACATCCCCATCCTCAAGAAGAAGGAGCTCATCTTCCTGCAGAGCATGGGCCCCCGCCTGGGTGGCCTGCTCACCAAGGACCTGGGCGAACTGCGCCGCGTGTTCCTGACCCCCGGCCCCATCTTCGACCCTGAGGACCGCGGGGAGGACTACTGGGGCTGGACGGAAGGGTTCTACGCCGCGGGCTTCCGCTCCGGCGACCTGTCCCAGATCACCTTCAACTACCACCTGGCCCCGGCCGGCCTCATGTTCGAGGAGCCGCTCAAGAACCTGGGCTGCGCCGTGGTCCCGGCCGGGCCGGGCAACACCGCCACCCAGCTGGAGATCATGCAGAAGCTGCGGGTGACCGGCTACGTGGGCACCCCCAGCTACCTCATGCACCTGGCCCAGAAGGCCGAGGAGATGGGCATCAACCTGCGCAAGGAGCTCTTTGTGGAGGTGGCCTTCGTCACCGGCGAGAAGTTCTCCGAGAAGATGCGCTCCCAGTTGGAGAAGAAGTTCGACCTCATCATGCGCCAGGGCTACGGCACTGCGGACGTGGGCTGCGTGGGCTACGAGTGCTTCCACAAGAACGGCCTGCACATCGCCAACCGCGCCTACGTGGAGATCTGCCACCCGGACACCGGCATCCCGCTCAAGGACGGGGAGGTGGGCGAGATCGTGGTCACCGCCTTCAACAAGACCTACCCGCTCATCCGCCTGGCCACCGGCGACCTGTCCTACATCGACCGCGCGCCCTGCGCCTGCGGCCGCACCAGCCCGCGCCTGGGCTCCATCGTGGGCCGGGTGGACACCACCACCCGCATCAAGGGCATGTTCGTGTACCCGCACCAGGTGGAGCAGGTCATGGCCCGGTTCGAGGAGATCAAGCGCTGGCAGATCGAGGTCACCAACCCCGGCGGCATCGACGAGATGATGCTCTACGTGGAGGCCACCAACTTCAAGCGCGAGGAGGAGCTCCTCCACAACTTCCGGCAGCACATCAAGCTGCGGCCGGATCTGAAGGTGGTCGATCCGGGCTCCCTGCCCCCGCAGGTGCGGCCTATTGAAGACAAGCGGACGTGGGACTGATGATTCGCCTCATGCGCGCGGCCGGGGCCCTGGCCCTGGCCGCGCTCCTGGCGGCCTGCGCCGGGATGCCCGGCCTGCCCGGGCTTAATTCCAAGCCGGAGCCCAAGCCGCTGCCGCCCGTCACCCCGGGCTTCGATATCCCCCGCGGGGCCTTTTTCACGGTCAACGCCAGCGGGGTGAACCTGCTGGACGACGATGGCTTCGGCCGCCTGGCCGGCCGCATGGCCTACGTGCTGCTCGGCGAGGGTCACAGCGTGGCCTGCGACCACCTGGTCCAGGCCCGCGCCCTGCGGGCCATGGCCGGCGTGGGCCGCGCCCCGGCCGTGGGCCTGGAGATGGTCTCGGTGGACCGGGAGCAGACCCTGGAGCAGTTCTCCCGCGGCCGCATCCCGGTGGACAAGCTGGCCAAGGCCCTGGACTGGCAGAACACCTGGGGCTTCTCCTTTGATCTCTACCGCCCGGTGTTCGAGGCCGCCAAGGAGCTGGGTCTGCCGGTCACCGCCCTGAACCTGCCCAAGAACGTGGTCCGCTCCCTGTCCTCCAAGGGCGCGGCCGGCCTTACACCGCAGGAGCAGGCCTGGATGCCCTACCAGCTCGTCCCCCCGCCGCCCGCCCAGCGCGAGTCCCTGCGCCAGGAATTCGAGATGCACAGCCAGTTCCGGCCCAAGGACGCGGCCCCGGACCGGGACCTGGAGCGGTTCATGGAGGTGCAGGCGGCCTGGGACTCCAAGATGGCCGAGGCCGCGGTGGAGGCCCACAACAAGTACGACAAGCCGGTGGCGGTGCTGGCCGGCGGCGGGCACGTGGAATACGGTTGGGGCATCGCCTACCGCCTGTTCGGCCTGCACCCGGGCCGCCCCATCCTCCTGGTCATGCCCTGGCGGGGCGACGGGCCGGTGGACCCGGGGGCGGCCGACGTGTTCTTCCATTGCCCCGAGACCCACGAGAGCCGCCTGGGCTTCACCCTGGAGGCCCGGGACCAGGCCGCCCTGGTGGTGGCGGTGGTGCCCGGCTCCGCGGCGTACAAGGCCGGATTCAAGGCCGGCGACCTGCTGACCACCGCCGCGGGCGAGCCGGTGGACGGCCTGTGGAGCCTGCACACCGCCGCGGCCAAGGCCAAGTCCGAGGGCAAGCCCCTCACCTTCGGCCTCACGCGCGCCGGCAAGCATCTGGAAATCTCCCTTCCCCCCATGTCGATGGGCACCGGCGGCCCGGCCAAGGACGAGTAGGCCGCTCGCCGGGCCAAGGACACCCGTGCCCGAACTGCCCGAAGTCGAAACCATCGCCCGCGAACTCTGCGCCGGGCTCTGCGGCCGGCGCATCACGGCCGTGTCCCTGAACCGCCCCGCCAGCCTGGAGACCGGAGCGCCGGCCCTGTCCCGCAAGGCCTTCCGCGAGCAGGTCCCCGGCCTGCGGGT
>JAEXTU010000283.1 GCA_023453335.1 Pseudomonadota bacterium
GTCATGGCCCGCCTGGACACCGGCCAGGGGGCCCTGGGCCAGCTCATCAACGACCCCAAGATGGGCGAGGACCTGAAGACCACCGTGGCCTCCCTGCAGAGCGTGGCCGCCAAGATCGACTCGGGCAAGGGCACCCTGGGCGCCCTGGTCAACGAGAACGCCACCGGCCAGAAGCTGGACCGCGCCCTGGAGGGCCTGGGCAACTACCTAGCCAAGCAGGAGCAGTTCCGCACCCAGGTGGATTTCCACTCCGAGGCCCTCACCACCGGTGACGTCAAGTCCTACCTGGACCTCAAGATTCAGCCCTCGGAGGACAAGTACTACCTCCTGGGCATCGTGGACGACCCCAAGGGCCGCACCAAGACCACGGACACCACCACCCGCACCAAGACCGGCGGGGGCTCCTGGATCGAGACCAGGGAGCACAAGGAGGAAACCGTGCAGGAGGGTCTCAAGTTCAACGCCCAGATCGCCAAGCGCTGGTCCAACGTGGCCCTGCGCGGCGGCCTCTTCGAGTCCACCGGCGGCGCGGGCGCGGACTGGTACGTGTGGGACGACCGGGTGCGACTCTTCTTCGAGGCCTTCGACTTCGACGACAAGGACCCCGCCCACCTCAAGGCCGGCGTGCGGGTGAACGTCCTGTCCAACTTCTATCTCACCGGCGGGGTGGACGACTTCGCCTCGGGCAAGGACCGGGCCGGCTTCGTCGGTGCGGGCCTGTTCTTCACCGACGACGACCTGAAATTCCTCCTGGGCAGCGCGCCCATTCCCAAGAATTGAGGCCCTCCATGCTCATCGCGGTCATCTCCGACACCCACATCTCCGAGCCCAGCCCCCGGCTGGAGTCCGTGTACGCCGGCCACCTGGCCGGGGCCGACGCCGTGCTCCACTGCGGGGACATCACCGGCCGCTCCACCTGGTCCTTTCTCTGCCAGCATCCCAATTTCTCCGCCGTGGCCGGCAACATGGACGACTGGGAACTGGCCAGCCGGCTGCCCCCCCGCCTCACCGTCAGCCTGGACGGCCTCACCGTGGGCCTGGTCCACGGCAACGGCCTGTCTGGCCGGCCCCTGTCCCGTGCCCTGGCCGAGAGCTTCGGCCCGGGCTACGACCTCATCTGCTTCGGCCACACCCACACCCCGGAGCACGTGGCCTACGGCAGCACCCATCTGGTCAACCCCGGGGCCCTGGCCAGCCATGAACGCACCCCCACCCTGGCCCTGATCCGCACGTCGCCGTTCACGGTCGAGTTCATTCGGGTCGATAGGTAACTTGCCGAAAGAAAGGGCGATTCATGAATCGCCCCTACGGAAGAGCGCCCAGCCAACGCTGCTGGTTCGGCTCTCTTGTGTAGGGGCGATTCACGAATCGCCCTTCTTTTTTATTCCGCGGTGGCGACGAGGTGCACCTCGCCCACCAGGCGGGCGAGGTCGTAGTGAGTGGCGGGCTTGCCGTCCAGGGTGAGGCTGCGGACCTGGCGGACGCACTCGCGCAGGATATCGGCCAGGCGGTCGGCCGGGGCCAGCACGCCCTGAGCCAGGAGGCCCGGGCCGGCCTCCAGGGCGATGAAGTTGAAGAGCTTGAGGACGACCGGGCCGGCCGCGGCGGGCGAGGCTCCCCCCGCCTCGGTGCGGCAGGAGATGTCCGCGCGCAGGGCCTTGACCGGGCTGTTGCGGCGCATGGTGATGCCGGCGATGCCGGGCATGGCCGCGGCCAGGGCCAGGGAGTCGCCCGGCCGCACCAGGGTGGCGTCCAGGTCGTCCACCGGGTGGTTGTTGAGGAACAGGGTGGCGATGCGGCGCTCCACGAACTCGGGGTCCAGGCCCAGCACCTCGCAGAGCAGGGCGCGCACCGGCAGGGGGCCGGGCACGGCCACCCCCACCCCGGTGCGCAGGAGCGGGTTCAGGCAGGCGCACCCCGGGCCGGCCGGGTCGAAGGCCACCGTGCAGCGGGGCATGTTGTCCATTGCGGAGCAGAAATCCGGGGCATTCATTATTATGTCAATCCACACAGAAGAAATGCACGGGTTGCGGTGCCTAAAAAGACATAGCAATGCGCATTGCATTGCCCTTTGCAATGTCTATATACTGGGCATACTGCAAGGTCCATTCGAGCGTCAACACAGTCAAACTCCGGAGGACATCCCCTATGAAGATACTTCGCATCAACACGCAAAAGAGGACCAGCGCGTTCGAGGAGCTTGGTGCGTATGCCGGGCTGGGCGGCCGCGCCCTGACCTCGCGCCTGGTGCGCGCCGAGGTCCCGGCCACCTGCCATGCCCTGTCCGCGGACAACAAGCTGGTGGCCGCCACCGGCACCCTCACCGGCTCGCATGCGGCCAACTCCGGCCGGGTGTCCGTGGGCGGCAAGTCGCCGCTGACCGGCGGCATCAAGGAAGCCAACTCCGGCGGCAAGTTCTCCCAGATGCTGGCCAAGCTCGGCATAATGGCCATCGTGCTGGAGGACAAGCCTGCGGCCGACGCCACCCCCTGCGTCATCAAGATCGACGCTTCGGGCGTGACCTTCGCCGACGCCGCCAACCTGGCCGGCAAGGGCACCTACGAGTCCTGCGCCGCCCTGCACGCCGCCTACGGTGAGAAGATCGGCGTCATGGTCATCGGTCCGGCCGGCGAGCACCTGCAGATGGCGGCCAGCATCCAGTTCACCGACCCCGAGGGCCGGCCGGCCCGCGCCGCGGGCCGCGGCGGCCTGGGCGCGGTCATGGGCTCCAAGAAGGTCAAGGCCATCGTGCTCGACGACTCGGGCTGCAAGGACGAGCCCCTGGCTGACAAGGAGGCCTTCAAGAAGGCGTCCCGGCGCTGGGCCGAGATCCTGGGCGCCCACCCGGTCACCAGCCAGGGCCTGCCCGGCTTCGGCACCTCCATCCTGGTCAACGTGATCAACGAGGCCGGCGGCCTGCCCACCAAGAACTTCCGCTACGGCCGCTTCGAGCACGCCGCGGACATCTCCGGCGAGAAGATGGTGGAGACCATCAACGCCCGCGGCGGCAAGGCCAAGGAAGGCTGCCACGCCGGCTGCATGATCCAGTGCTCCCAGAAGTACGTGGACGAGAAGGGCGAGTACATCACCTCCGGGTTCGAGTACGAGACCGTATGGGCCATGGGCGCCAACACCACCATCAGGAACCTGGACGACATCGCCCGCCTGGACCGCGCCTGCGACGACCTGGGCCTGGACACCATCGAGACCGGCTGCACCCTGGCCGTGGCCATGGACGCCGGGGTCATCCCCTGGGGCGACGGCAAGGCCGCCCTGGCCCTCCTGGAGAAGGTCCGCACCGGCGAGCCCCTGGGCCGCATCATCGGCAACGGCACCGGCTTCACCGCGGCGGCCTTCGGCATCGAGCGCGCCCCGGTGGTCAAGAACCAGTCCCTGCCCGCCTACGACCCCCGCGCGGTCAAGGGCATCGGCGTGACCTACGCCACCACCCCCATGGGCGCGGACCACACCGCGGGCTATGCCGTGGCCCAGAACATCCTCAAGGTCGGCGGCCACGTGGACCCGCTGTCCAAGGCCGGCCAGGTGGAGCTGTCCAAGAACCTCCAGATCGCCACCGCCGCGGTTGACGCCCTGGGCCTGTGCCTGTTCGTGGCCTTCGCGGTGCTCGACACCGCCGACGGGGTGCAGTGCATCGCGGACATGGTGGCGGCCAAGATCGGCAAGCCCTTCAGCGTGGACGACGTGGTGGCCCTGGGCGTGAACACCCTGAAGGACGAGATCGCCTTCAACAAGGCCGCGGGCTTCACCGCGCAGCATGACCAGTTGCCCGGCTTCTTCCTCAAGGAGCCCCTGGCCCCGCACAACACCACCTTCGACCTCACCACCGAGGAGATGCAGGCCGCCAAGGTCAGCTAACCCGCGCATCCGGCAACCGGGCCGGGGGGCATTGCCCCCCGGCCCTTTTCATGCCACCATTTCCCCATGCCCATCACCCTCAAGTGCTACGCCACCC
>JAEXTU010000308.1 GCA_023453335.1 Pseudomonadota bacterium
GGACATGCGGGCCCTGGCCAAGGACCTGGAATTCGAGCGGGCGGCGGAGTTGCGCGACCGGATCTCGGCGCTGCGCGCGGTGCTGCGCGCGGCCGAGGGGGCGTGATGCGCCTGCACAAGCCCAACCTCAGGGTGACCATGCTGCGCATCCAGCAGCGCTACGGCTCGTTCACCCCGTTCCTGCTGGCCCTGGTCAACCTGTTGGTCATCTTCTTCGGGGCCATCCTGGGCTACATGTACCTGGAGGGCTGGAACTACCTGGACAGCTTCTACATGGTGGTCATCACCCTGGCCACCGTGGGCTTCCAGGAGGTCCACCCCCTCTCGGACCACGGCCGCCTGTTCACGTCCTTCCTGATCCTGTTCGGGGTGGGGAACTTCGCCTTCCTGGTGGGTTCCTTCACCCAGATCCTGGTGGAGGGCAGGCTGCAAACCATCTGGGGGAGGCGCAGGGTGCAGCGAACCATCGACAAGCTCAAGAACCACATCGTGGTCTGCGGTTTCGGCCGCATCGGCAGCATCGCCGTCCGGGAGATCATCCGGGAGGGACTGCCGGTGGTGGTCATCGAGAAGAACCCGGCCCTGGTCGAGAAGATGGAGGAGAAGGAAATCCTCTACGTGAGCGGCGACGCCACGGCCGACGAGGTGCTGGAGCGGGCCGGGCTCATGCGGGCCAAGGCCCTCATCGCCGCCCTGTCCAACGAGGCGGCCAACGTCTACGTCTGCCTCATCGCCCGCCAGCTGCGGCCCGACCTGCGCATCGTGGCCCGGGCCGACTCCGAGGAGCACATCCCCCGCCTGGAGCGGGCTGGCGCCGACCGGGTGCTCATGCCCCACATCCTGGGCGGGGTGCGCATGGCCCAGAGCGTGGTGAAGCCCACCATCACCAGCTTCCTGGAAATGGGCCTCACCGAGCGGGACATGGATCTCCAGATGGAGGAGCTGGAGATCAGCGACCGCTCGGACCTGGCCGGCAAGAACCTCATGGAGTCCAAGATCCGGGCCCGCTTCAATCTCATCGTCATCGCCATCAAGAAGGCCACCGGCGAGATGCTCTTCAATCCCGGCGCGGACTCGGTCCTGGCCGCCGGGGACACCATCATCGTGGTGGGCAGCCAGGACAACCTGGCCGCCCTGTGGGAGATCGCCTGATCCATGCCCGGAAAGACTAGCACCGGCTCCAGCCGCGTCCAGGTGGTGGTGGCCCGCTACCAGGAGGACGTGTCCTGGCTGGAGGAGTTCGGCCTGCCTTACCGGGTGTACGACAAGTCCGGGACCTCCGGCCCCGACGCCCTGCCCAACGTGGGCCGCGAGGCGCACACCTATTTCTGGCACCTAGCCTACACCTATCCGGACTTCCCAGAGTACACCGTGTTCCTGCAGGGCTCGCCCCTGCCCCACCTGGAGTGGGGGGCCGTGGCCGAGTTGCACAAGCTGGTCACCGACGCGGTGCGCAGCGGCGCGGGGTTCAAGGGCCTGGCCCGCTACCGCCTGCGCTGCGACGGCCTGGGCCGGCCGCACGACATGCGCGACCCGGAGAAGCAGGGCCGCTGGGCCGGCTGGGGCAAGGACATCCCGGTGGCCGAGACCTACCGCACGCTCTTCGCGGGCAAGGCCCCGGAGACCTACATCGCCCGCGGCGCGGCCGGGCTCTTCGTGGTGGCGCGCGAGCGCATTCTGGTGCGGCCGCGGGAATTCTACCTCCTGGGCCTGGCCCTGACCGAGGCCGACCCCAGGGACGAGAACAACACCGGGCACGCCCTGGAGCGGCTCTGGCAGATCGTGTTCAACGGCTCGGCCGCCCTCAACCGCGACGACTACCCCGCGCAGTTGGCCGAGGTGCAGGCCCGGAGGGGCCGGTGAGCGCGGCGTCCGACCCGCGCGCCGAGGTGGAGGCGCTGCGTCGGCAGCTGGAGCGGCACAACCACCTCTATTACGTGCTCGACTCCCCGGAGATTTCGGACGCGGACTATGACGTCCTGTTCCGGCGGTTGCAGGCCCTGGAGGCCGAATATCCCGAGCTGGACGATCCCAACTCGCCCACCAAGCGGGTGGGCGGCCAGGTGCTGCCCGAGCTGGTCCCCTACGCGCACCGCCAGCGCATGTACAGCCTGGACAACGGCATGGACCTGGACGAGTGGCGGGAGTTCGCGGCCGGCCTGCCCCGCGCCCTGCGCGACCGCCTGCGCCAGGACATGCTGGAGGAGCTGGGCCGGGAGTTCGCGGCCCTGGACGACAAGGCCCGGGCCAAGCTCACCAAGGAGCTGGGCAGCGGCCTGGACGAGGCCCTGTCCGCTGCGGAGCCGTCGGCCAAGGTGATATCCGGGATATTCCGGCGGACGGCGCGGCCGTACGTGCCGCCCAGCCTGCTCGGCGCGCTCGATTCCTTCACCCCCCGCGGCCTGGCGGCCCTGCCCGAGGCTGCCCTGCGGCCCGCGGAGCTGGGGCGCTTCTGGACCGACCCCAAGCTGGACGGCCTGGCCGTGGAGCTGGTCTACGTGGACGGCCGCTTCACCGTGGGCGCCACCCGGGGCGACGGGGTGAAGGGCGAGGACGTGAGCGCCAACATCCGGGCCGGGGTCAAGAACCTACGGCTCCAACTGGACGACGCGGCCGGCCCGGTCCCCGCCTACCTGGAGGTGCGCGGCGAGGTGGTGATCCGCAAGGCGGATTTCGCCAAGCTCAACGCCAAGCAGGAGGCGGCCGGGGACAAGGTCTTCGCCAACCCGCGCAACGCGGCGGCCGGCACCCTGCGCCAACTGGACACCGCGGTGGCCGCGGGCCGCACCCTGTTCTTCTACGCCTATGGCATCGGCGAGGTGCAGTGGGCGGGAAACGCCCCGGACTGGTCCACCCACGAGCGCATCATGCAGGGATTGAAGGACCTGGGCCTGCCCCTGCCGGACCGGGCCCAACTCTGCGCCTCGGCCGAGGCGGTGGCCGCCCGCTACCTGGACATGCAGGCACAGCGGGGCGACCTGCCCTTCGAGATCGACGGCCTGGTGGCCAAGCTGGACTCGGTGCCCCTGCGCGACTTCCTGGGCTTCACCGCCCGCGCCCCGCGCTGGGCCCTGGCCCTCAAGTTTCCGGCCCACCAGGCCGAGACCCGGCTTGCCGCCATCGAGGTCCAGGTGGGCCGCACCGGCGCGCTCACGCCGGTCGCCATCCTGGAGCCGGTGCCCCTGGCCGGGGTCACGGTCTCCCGCGCCACCCTGCACAACGAGGTGCAGATAGCCAAGAAAGACCTTCGAGTTGGAGACGTGGTGGTTATACAAAGGGCGGGCGATGTGATCCCCGAAGTTGTACGTCCTTTGGTTGAGCATCGTACCGGAGCAGAAACCGCATTTGTCTTTCCTGTTAGGTGCCCTGTCTGCAACGGTGAGACGAAGCGGGAGCCCAAGAAAGTTCAAAAAAAGAGAGAAGACGGTCTGGTTGAGCTTGAGGAGAAACGCTATTGCGTCAATCCTCAGTGTCCGGCAAAGCACCTCATGCAACTCACCTACTTCGTGTCCAAAGCCGGCCTAGACATGGAAGGTTTTGGAGAGAAATTGGTTGAGATGCTGGTAGCCAAGGGGTTGGTAAAGACTCCCGCCGATTTCTTCACGTTGGATGCCTCCGTGTTGGCCGAATTTGAGGGATTGGGAGAAAAATCGGCGTGCAATCTATTATCGTCTGCCGCGGACACTATGAAGCGCATCAACGACAGTGGCAGAGAGGGTTTTGCCCAGGTAGTTAATGCTCTTGGTGTGAAGGCGATTGGCGGTGAACTTTCTCGGGAATTGGTTAGATCTTTTAAAGACTTAGATGAGTTAGCTCAAATAGCTGTGAATCCCGAGCGATTGAAGCAAATCACAAGCGGGTTAAAAGGAATTAAAGAAGAGAGACAGAAGTCACTTACTACGTTTTTCAGTGACTCTTTTAATTTAGAAACCATCGCCGGTCTCAGGGCCGTGGGCCTGTGGCCGGTGAATCCCAATCCCGGCGTCGAGGACAAACCGCGTGCGGACCTGCCGCTGTCGGGCAAGCGGTTCCTGTTCACCGGGACCCTGCCCGGCCTGCCCCGGTCCGAGGCCGAGCGCCTGGTCAAGGCCGCGGGCGGGGAGATCGCCGGGTCGGTGTCTCGGAAGCTCGATTACCTGGTGGCGGGCGACGACCCGGGGAGCAAGCTGGACAAGGCCCGCGGCCTGGGGTTGACAATCCTCGGCCCGGAGGAGTTTCGTCGCCTTCTGGAAGAAGGCCGGCCGGCGCGACAGGCGTCCGACCAGCACAGCCTTTTTTGAATCACATAAACTCACGGAGGACGCCATGGGCACATCCGTCATCGTCATGGGGGCCAAGGGCCGCATGGGCAGTACCATCTGCGGGCTGGCCAAGGCCGACCCGGAGATCAGCCTGGACGGCGTGGTCGAGCGCGAGGGGTGCGAGGACGGCCTGGACGCCTGGGGCACGGTCTGCGGCACCGAGCTGGCCCCGGTGCTGGACCAGAACCCGGGCGCGGTGGTCATCGACTTCACCGCGCCGGACGCCAGTGTGGCCGCGGCCCGCATCTGCGCGGCCAAGGGCGGCAGGATCGTCATCGGCACCACCGGCCTGGGCGACGGGCACAAGGCCGAACTGGCCCCGCTGGCGGCCAAATGCCCGGTGCTGTGGGCGCCCAACATGAGCCTGGGCGTGAACGTGCTGCTCAAGGTTCTGCCCGAGCTGGTGCGCATGCTGGGGCCGGCCTACGACCTGGAGATGGTGGAGCTGCACCACAACAAGAAGAAGGACGCGCCCAGCGGCACCGCGCTCAAGCTGGCCGAGTGCATGGCCCAAGCCCGCGACTGGGATCTGAAGCAGGTAGGGAAGTACTGCCGCGAGGGCATCATCGGCGCGCGGCCCAAGGAAGAGATCGGGGTGCAGACCATCCGCGGCGGCGACGTGGTGGGCGTGCACACGGTGTATCTGATGGGCCCGGGCGAGCGTATCGAGGTGACCCACCAGGCCCATTCCCGCGAGAACTTCGCCTCGGGCGCCCTGCGCGCGGCCAAGTGGCTGGCCGGCCAGAAGCCGGGCAAGCTCTACTCCATGAACGACATGCTGTAGGTGGTTGCGCCGGGCCTCTGCCGAGGCCCGGCGCGATCATTCCCTGACCCGCCTAGGCCGGGGGGCCGCGGGGGAGGCGGCGCACCGCATCCTAGAGCTTCCGGGCGTCCAGGGGCTTGGTGAAGCTCTCGGCCACGTCGAAAATGGCGGCCAGCTGCACCACGGTCTGGGCGTGGAAGGACTCGCCGCCGCTGATGGCGATGATCTTGTGCCGCTTGTCGGTCTTCATGATCTCGCCCATGACCTCCAGCCCGCCCTTCTTGGGCAGGAAGATGTCGATGATGGACAGGGCGGGCTGGTACCGCTTGGCCAGCTCCACAGCCTGCTCGCCGTCCCCGGCCTCGATGACCCGGTAGCCCTCGTCTTCCAGCAGGCCTTTGACCTGCTCGCGGATCATGGGGGCGTCGTCCACTACCAGGATGGTCTTCATGGGGTGTCTCCTCCGCGCTCGGCGGTTGGGGTTCGCGGGGTTTCGGCCATGGCCGCGCAGGCCAGGCGAAGTTCCTGTTCCAGCATTTCCAGCAGCCCGGCCAGGCCCTCGGTGCGGCCCGCGGCCAGGGCGTCCTCCGCCTCCCGGGCCGTGGCGGAAACCCGCATGGCGCCCACGGTGGCCGAGGTGCCCTTGATGAGGTGGGCCAGCCGGCGCGCCTCCTCCCGGTCTCCGTTGGCCAGGGCCGCGCGCAGGCTCGCCAGGTCGGCGGGGGTGTCGCGGGAGAAGAGGTCCTGGAGCCGGCCGAGCAGCTTGGCGTTGCCGTCCACGCCCGCCAGGGCCGTGGCGGTGTTCAGCACGGTGGGCCGGGCCGCGGCGGTCTCCGCCGACGGGACGGGGCAGACCTTGCCGGTCTTGGCCAGGGCCTCGGCCATGCCCCGCTTGAGATCCGCTGCCCGGAAGGGCTTGGCCACGTAGCCGTCCATGCCGGCCTTGAGCAGCCGCTCCCGGTCGCTCTTCTGGGCATGGGCGGTGAGGGCCACCACCGGCACGTCCCGGGGCACGGCCAGGCCGGTGGACTCCCGGATGGCCTGGGTGGCGGATATGCCGTCCATCTCCGGCATCTGCACGTCCATGAGCACCAGGTCCACGGCTTCCTTCTGCAGGATGTCCAGGGCCTCCCGGCCGGTGCCGGCGCACAGGGTATGGTGTCCCATCTCCGTGAGCAGGGCCACGGCCAGCTCTCGGTTCAGGGGGGCGTCCTCGGCCAGGAGCACGGTGAGACTGGGCAGGGGGCCGGGGGTGGGGCAGAGGTCCACCTGGTCTTGTCGGGCGAGCGCGGCCGGGTCGCCCGGGCTGAAGGGCAGGGTGAGGGTGAAGGTGGAGCCCTTGCCCGGG
>JAEXTU010000321.1 GCA_023453335.1 Pseudomonadota bacterium
GAGTAGTGGGCGTCGTCCACGAACTCCAGGAAGTCGCTCTTCACCTTGGACGCCAGGAACTTCCACATTTCCTCGGTGTCCTCGGGGTCGGCGAACTCCGGAATCTCGATGGGGGCGATCCAGCCCAGCTTGGCCAGGGAGAGGACCGTGGCCCGCAGGGTCTGCTGGTACTGGATGTAGGGCCCGCCCTCCAGGTAGCCGATGCGCCACTTGCCGCCCGAGGGTTTCTTCTTGGGCGTGAAGGGCATGGAGTCCTGGGAGCCGGCCAGGGCCGAGCCGGCCAGCAGGCACAGGGTTATCGCGCACAGGAGCGCGGCGCGCAGCGCTCGTTTCATCGGTCCCCCTTTACGGCTTGGGGATGTGGCGGAAGTGCGACCATACAGTCTTGGTGTATAGGACAAAGCCGCCCGGGAGGAAAGGGGCGGAGGGAGGAAAATCAGGGGGTTTGGTCCTCCATGGCCTTGTCCACCAGGCTGGAGTGGAAGGCCTGGGCCAATGCCTTGTAATTCATGCGGAAACGCAGCAGCTGTCCGGGCCTGACCTCCACCGGGCAGTCGGACACGTCGTAGACCGAGTAGTTGGAGTTGACCCCGATGAGCTCCATGCCGGGCAGGGTGGGGGTCAGGCCGCGGGAGTCGGTCTCCAGCGCCCCGAAGCCCAGCACCGCGCGCTTGCGCACTCCGCGGTCCACGAAGGTGAGCCGCTCGCCGAAGGCGTTGATGCCGGTGACGCCGAAGGGCATGGAGGGCTTGTCCTTGACCTCCAGCACCTCGGCCTCGAAGAGCACCGCGTCGCGCTCCAGGCCGGGGTGGCCGTCCAGGGAGTCGGGGTGCTTGCCCAGGAGCACGGCGTAGCCCATGCGCACCTGGGTGATGGCCGGGTGCAGGGGGCCGGCCTCCAGGAGGCGCAGGAAGTCCGAGCCGCCCACCGAGAGCACCTCCGGCCGCCGGCCCAGGGCCGCCTCCACCGCGGCGGCGGCGCGGGTGAGGCGCTCCACGCTCTCCGGGGTGGGGATGAGCCCGCTCATGCATCCGAAATGGGCGGCCAGGCCCTTGAACCTGAAATGGGCGTGCTCCAGGGCCAGGGCGCGGCGCACGGTGTCCACCACCTGGCCGGGCATGACCCCCTCGCGCAGGTCGCCCACCTCCACCATGAGCATGGCCTCGTGCCGGGTCCCGGCCTCGGCCGCGGCCCGGGACAGGGCCTCCAGGGAGGCGATCTCGGAGTTGAAGCTCACCGGGAAGCCCCGGACCACGTCGGCGGCGCGATGCAGGGCGGGCAGGGCCACCATCCAGGGGGCGCCGCCGGCCGCGGCGATGGGCGCGGCGTGGCGCACGCGGGCCGCGCCCATGTTCACGGCCCCGGCCTCGGCGAACACCCGGCAGACCCCGGGATGGGCATGGCATCCCTTGACCACGCCCATGAGCTCCACGCCGCGGCGTTGGCACAGGGTCTTCACGTAGGCCAGGTTGTGGCGGAGCTTGGCGGCGCTGATGCGCAAGGTGGGCATGGGGAGCGGCGGTCCTCCGTGGATTGGCGCGAAGCGGCAACCAGTATACCCGGGCAGGGGTCCGTTGACCACCGGAAATTCGGGCTACTTCTGCTCCATGCGGTATACCCCGTCCCAGTCCGCGGGCACGTCACGGCCGGCGAAGGCGCGGCAGCGGTCCAGGAACACCCGGGCCGGCCCGTCGCCCGGCCGCAGGTCCAGGATGCGGGCGAAGGCCTCGGCGGCCTCGGCGAACCGGCGCATGAAGTAGAGCTCCAGGGCCTCCTCGCAGGCTGCGGCGAAGTCCAGGTCAGCCTGGGTGGCGGCGGTGCGGGGGAGCATGAGTTCGTAGATATACAGGGGCTCGCGCTTGCCCTTGACCGCCACCCGGTCCAGGCAGCGGGCCAGCACCTGGCCGGACACCGCCTGGTAGGTGGTGGCGGACACGATGCAGCCCACCCCGTAGTGCTTGCACAGGCCTTCCAGCCGGCTGGCCAGGTTCACCCCGTCGCCCACCGCGGTGTAGTTCAGGCGCGAGGCCGCGCCGATGTAGCCCACCAGCACCGGGGAGGTGTGCAGGCCGAGGCGGATGAAGAAGCCGGGCAGGCCGCGCCCGGCCCAGCCGGCGCGCAGGCGCTGCATGGCCTCCTGCATGGCCAGGGCGGCGCGGCAGGCCGCGGCCGGGTGGTCGGCCACCTCGGCCGGCGCGTTCCAGAAGGCCATGACCGCGTCGCCGATGTACTTGTCCACGGTGCCGCCGCAGTCGTGCACGATGGCGCTCATCTCCTCCAGGTACTCGGCCAGGAGCTCCACCAGGGCCTGGGGGTCCATGGTCTCGGCGATGGCGGTGAACCCGGCGATGTCGCTGAAGAGCACGGTCAGCTCCCGCTTCTCGCCGCCCAGCTCGGCCTCCAGGCCCGAGTCCAGGAGCAGCCGCACCAGCTTGGCCGGCACGTACTTGCGGAAGGAGCGCAGGCCGGACTTCATGCTCTCGAAGGAGTCGGCCATGCGCTGGATCTCCCGGAAGGGGCTGTGCACCGCGGCGGGGTGGTCCAGGTCGAAATTGCGAATGCGCCTGGCCTCGTCGGCCAGGGCGGTGAGGGGCTCGGTGATGCGGCGGCTCATGAGCAGGCCCAGGAGGATGGCCAGCAGGGAGAAGGCCGCGGACGCGCCCACCATGATCAGGCTGGTCTGGCGCACCTCGCCCAGGAAGTCGTCCTCCGGGGCCACCACCCCCACCAGCCAGGGCCAGGCGTAGCGGCCCGGGAAGGGGGTGAACACCGCCAGGCAGCGGCGGCCGGCCGCGTCGAAGG
>JAEXTU010000325.1 GCA_023453335.1 Pseudomonadota bacterium
TGGTGGCCGGGAACCATTCGGGAGGGCGGGCGATGAACTCCAGGCTATGCCCCAGGTCCCGGGCGGAGTGGGGCTCCAGGGTCAGGGTGGGGCGCAGGGTGCGGGCCTCCAGGCCGGCAAAGACCTCGGGCCAGGGGATGCTGCCCTGGCCCAGGCCCAGGTGGTGATCGTCGGCACCGGTGTTGTCGTGCAGGTGGAGGTGCCCCAGGAAGGGGACAAAGGCGTCCAGCCAGCGCTCCAGGTCGCGCCGCAGGTGGCCCTGGGCAAAGCTGTGCCAGTGCCCCAGGTCCAGGCAGATGCCGATGCCTTCCAGCCCACGCCTGGAAAGGGCTGCCAGAAGGTCGGTGATGGGCTGGGGCGCGGGCTCGAAGGTGTTCTCCAGATACAGGGGCGGGTGGTCCGGCCAGGCGGCGAGCAGGGCCTCCCAGGTGTCCGCGGCAGCGCCCAGCCAGGCGTCGTAGAAATAGTGGTGCAGGTTCTCGAAATACCAGGCATGGCCTATGAGATGGCGTGGCGCATAGATCTGCGCGATGTCGCAGGCCTGGAGCAGGCGGGCGCGGGTGGTCTCCAGGATGCGGGAATCCCGGGCCCCGGGCGCCAGGTCCATGAAGGGAAGGTGGACCGAGCAGGAGAGGCCGGCGGCTGCGAGCCGGGCGGCCACCTCCCGGTGCCAGGCCGGGTCCAGGGCGTCCATGGCCTGGGCGTCGATGCCCAGTTCCGGGTGCAGGCCACGTTCGATGAAGGTGGTGAGGTACTGCGGCTCGCGGGCGATGTAGCGCAGGGGCAGATTGACGAAGAAGCGCGGCACGTCAGGAATTGGGCGCGCGCAGGACCATCTCGCCCACCGGTTTGAAGGTGGTGGCCTGGCGCAGGGTCAGGGTCCGGGCCTCGCCGGGCGCCAGGCGCAACACGCCGCCCCAGTGCAGGGCCTCCCGGCCTTGGGTGGCCACGATCTTGTCCCGGCCTCCGTTGCTCCACAGGTCATCCAGGCGGTATTCCCCGGGCGCCAGGTCCACCTGGCCGCCCTCCTTCCAGTGCACCAGCACCGGATGGCCCTCGGAGTCGCTGAACTGCACGGCCTGGATGCGGCGCGGGGCCACCCGCACGGTGAATTCTGTGCGCTGCACGCCCCGGGTTTCCCGCACCACCCGGCACAGCCAGTTCTGCCCGGTTTTCTCCACATAGCTGCCGATGAAGTCCTGGGGGTCCAGGATGATCTCCTGGCCCAGGTCCTGGCCCTTGTTGCCCGCGGCGTTGCTCACGTAGCCCTTGAGGTTCAGGATTTCGTCGTTGCGGCCCGACCAGATGCCCTCCAGGACCAGCTGGTCCCCGGTCACCGCGTCCAGGGTCCGCCCGGCAGGCACGAAACGCAGCTTCTTGTTCAGCCAGACCGCGAAGAGGGGGCCGGGACCGGCGGCCTTGGCCTCGGCCAGCTCCTTCCAGGTGGGGCTCACCCGGACCGCCACCTTGGCCAGGCGGCTGCCGTCGGCGCGCACGTCCAGGGTGGAGAAGGGGGCCAGGATCAGGCGCGGGGTGCCCACCACGTTGAAATCCGGCCGGTCAGAGGCCAGCACCGCGGGCACCGGCGAGAAGGCCACCTCGGAGCCGGAAGGTGGCGACACCTGCAGGGTCTCGCCCGGGGACAGGGTGAGCTGCAGGGTCTCGCCCGAGCGCACCTGGCGGCCGTTCACCAGCACCGGACCGACCTTGGTGAGGTAGCGGCTGATCTCCTCCTCGGACAGGTAGGGCGGGGTGAGCTCCACCCCGAAGTAGTCCAGGAAGAGCTGGGCGGCCTTGAGCTGCTGCTTCACCTTCCAGCCGAGGTTGGCGATGTTCTTGCTCACCTCGATGGCCAGGGCCGGGATGCCCACCTGGGACAGGGCGTAGTAGGTCAGGGACTTGCGCTGCTCCGGGTAGGCGGTGTTGGTGGCGAAGGTGTCGGTGTTGAAGAGCTGGAACTGGTAGTCCGCGGGCACGATGGTCCCGTTGAGCCGGTCCAGGACCTGGTGCGCGGCCTGGGCCAGGTGGATGCGGTTCTGGTAGACCGTGGCGTCGATGATCACGGACTGGCCGTAGCGGGCCGGGTTGCGCAGCACGTCCACGTAGGTGGGATGGTAGAAGCCCGAGCCCTCGTGCAGGTGGATGAAGGCGTCGCAGCCGCCCAGGAGGAAGCGGATGACCCGGGCCAGGCGGTCCTCGTAGAACTGCCCGTAATCGCGGTCGAAACGGCGGTTGAGGTCCACGTTGACCTGGCGGCGGCGGGTGTTCACCGTGGGCACGTTGGCCCGGGGGATGATCACCAGGTTGCCGCGCCGGACCGTGGAGCGGGTGAGGGCCTGGGCGGTCAGGAACCCGGCGATCTCGTCGCCCTGGATGCCGCCCTGGACCATGACCGTGGGGCCGGGGGCCTCGCCGCGCAGGAAATAGGCCTTGAGCTCGTACTGGGTGCCGGCAAAGAAGGTGAAGCACGGCGCATCGGCCAGCCCCAAGGCCGGACAGGCCAGGAGCAGGAAGAGGCCGAGGCCGAAACCGAGGCTACGAGCGAGGGAATTGGTGGGTTTCACTGAAGATCATCTGGCCCTGCGGGTTCTTGAGCATGAGGCGCAACCCCAATAGCCGGTCGCGGCTCAGGTCCTTGGGCAGGGCAAAGGTCGTGCTGATCTGCTTGAAGCGTTGGATCGAGAAGGACATGTCCGCTTCCTTGACCGAGACCGGCACCACGGAGCCGTCGGACAGGACCAGGGCCACCTGGGCGACGCCGGTGAGCATTTCGTTGCCCAGGAGGTTGTTCAGGTTGAAGGACAGGTTTATGGCGTCGCCGGCAAGCTTGAAGTTGAAGTTCTCCACGCTGGCCTGGCGCGAATCCACCTTCTCGAAGACCTTCTTGAGGTCCACCGCAGGCGGTTGCTGCTGTTGCTGCTGTGCCGCGGCCTTCTCTTCCTTCTTGGCCTTGCGCTCGCTGGGCGGGGTCATGGAGCCGAGCAGGGCCTGCAATTCCTCGGGGTCGTTGGATTTGAGGATCTTGTCCACGTTCTGGAGCCGCTCCAGCTCCATGTTGGCCTCGCGCAGCTGGCGCTCCAGCCCGGCCTTTTCCTGGCGCAGGGAGTAGTTCTCGTGCCAGTAGGTGTAGCCGCCCACGGCCCCGCCGCAGGCCAGGAGCACCAGGAGGGCCAGGCCGTAGGCCCCGAACTTGATGATGGCGGGACTGACCCGGTAGCGACGCACCGGGCTGTTGTCCCGCATGAAGATCACGTTGAACTTGCTCTCGCTCACTGCAGGGCGCTCCAGTCCTCACTGGCTATCTTGTAGCTCAGCCCGTCCGGAATCAGGACCATGGTCTTCCAGCCGCGGTCGGAGTACCCGGAATGGGCGGCGTACTCCTGGGTGAAGGCCACGGAAAGACCCTGAGGATGCACAGTAACCTCGAAAGGCCCGAAGGTCACGTCCTTTGGCTTGTCCTTGCCCCACAGATCGGCCTTCTGGGCCCGGATGGCATCCGCGCCGGCGCGGGGGC
>JAEXTU010000339.1 GCA_023453335.1 Pseudomonadota bacterium
GCCTTGGTAGGGGCGGTTCGCGAACCGCCCTGCCTGTTTTCCGCGGCGGCTACAGCCTCTCGCCGTCGCGGTCCGGGTCGTAGGCCTCGCCTGCGGCGCGCTCCTTCACCTCGGCCAGGGACAGGTAGCGCGGGGGCCAGAGGGTGGGAGTGCCGCCCCGCCCGGCCACCTCGGCCGCGTCCGGCCGGCGTCCGACGTAGACCACCTCGCGCAGGGCCAGATAGCCCGGCCTATCCAGCACCCGGTCCCAGCGATCGGCCAGGAAGCCAAGATGCGTCGGGTCGAATTTGGCCACGTTCTCCCAGGTGAACACCAGTGCCCCGGGGTCGTCGTCGTAGCCCAGGATGGCCAGCCAGTCGTATTCCCCGCGCATGGCGTACAGGGAGCGCTTCCAGCCGCGGGGTCGCTCCACCACGACTTTCTCGGCCTTGCGCACGTCCACCCGCTTGCCGTCCAACTCCACCGTAGCGGTGAAGGGCTTGTGCAGGAGCAGGGTATAGTCCCCGAACCCGTCGTCGCCCAGGAACCAGTCGCCGATGGCTGCGTAGGGGTCCAGTTCGCCGGAGTCAAAGCGCTGCTTCACCTCGTCGGTGAGTAGATTGAGGCCCATTTCGCCGCAGGAGCCCTTGAGGGTGAGGGTGAGTCGCATGTGGCCTCCGTGGCTGCGTGTGACGCGGCTACGCGAGGGCGCGGCGCGCCAGGTATCCACGCCCACCGTAGCGTAAAATTCCGGGCCTGAACACCCTCCCTCGCGCCATCCTGGCGAGGTGGGGAGAAACACCGCCCTCCAGCATGGACGGGGGGTTGGCTTCCCTGTATACTTGGACTCGTTTCAGGCCTGCGCGCCGCATGCAACATCCCGCGCCCGCCTTGCGGATTCCGCCCCCCGGGAGGAGGCCCCAGGCCCGGCGCTGCACCCCATCCAGGACGTGACACCATGCCGCCCAAAGCCCCCCAGGGACTGGACCAGATAGTGGGCCGCGGCCCCCAGGGCCCCTTGACGCCCTCGCACCTGCTCACCAAGCCCGGCTCCTCGGACCCGGATTCCACGCCGGTGCAGCCGGTCACCTACGAGGAATGGATGGCCAAGACCGCGCTGGACTGGAAGCACCCGCGCAGCTCCCGGCTCAAGCGCATCGACAGCGCCCTCAAGGCCGCGGGCAAGATGCCCACCATCGAGAACATGCGCGAGCTGCGCAAGGCCATCAACGACTGGATCCGCTGGAAGGGCGACTGGAAGCACAGCGCCCGCAACGTGGACCACGTGGCCGAGCGGCTGCGGGTCTGGGCCTTTGCCCCGGACCTGCCCACCCCCATGTCCCCCGAGGAGGTGGAGGCCTGGAAATACATCGAGGAGGAGCGCAAGAAGGCGCTGCACAAGGTCTTCGAGGGCAAGCACGTCCGGCTCAAGCTGCTGAGCGCCCTGATGAAGGGCAAGGACGCGGCCACCGGGGTCAAAGACGCGGCCCAGAACTTCAAGAAGACCATTGGCGTGCTGGCCGGCACGGTGCAGGTGGACCCCCACCAGGCCCCCAACCTGGTCTCGGGCCTCTCGGCCGTGGGCAAGGGCGCGGGCGTGGTCAAGGACTTCGTGCACGGCGACCTGCTGGACATCAAGAACCTGGACCTGGAGCACCTCAAGCTGGTCAAGGAGATGATCCCCCTGGATCAGATCACCACCGATTTCCTGCCCTTCGTGAACATCGTCACCGGCGCGGTGGGACTGCTCATCAAGTGGGGCAAGGTGGCCCAGGCCGCCCACGCGGTCTACAAGACCGAGAACTCCCGCTACACCATCGAGTTGGGCGACCCCCAGAAGGCCTTTGACGGACTCATGAAATGCCTCAAGCGCGACCGGACCTCCAAGGCCCTGGAGGCCTCCCAGTCCACGGCCAAGTTCGCGCTGCAGACCGCGGGGACCTTCGCGGACATGGGCGCGGCCACCGGCCCGGCCATCGCCGCGGCCCATGCCGCGGCCACCCTGGCCCACAAGCTCTTCCTGTTCGGCCGCGAGGTGAAGGAGGTCCGCAAGGCCAACAAGATCCTCGGCGACCCCGACAACCTGGACTTCAAGCTCTTCGAGTCCTACCCCCTGGCCGGGTGCTACATGATCCGCTGCGCCGACCTCTCGGACATCATCGCCATGTCCACGGTCCAGTTCGGCAACCCGGGGTGGATGGACGACATCGAGGACATGAAGAAGAAGTACATCGACCCCATGATCAAGCACTGCGACCGCTTCATCAAGGATTCCCTGTTCGAGATTCCGGACATGCCCAAGATGCCCAGCGACGAGATGAAGGAGAAGGCCAAGGCGGCCAAGAAAGCCATGAAGGGCAAGAAGCTCACCGGCATCTCCAGCACGGACTATTTCGCCCAGAACCCCTAGGACGAGTCCACACCCTACCCCGGAGTACCCCATGCCCGCCCCCCACGTGGACACCGCCCCCTTCGCCATCCTGGCCCTGGCCCCCCTGGCCGGCGAGGATGCGCCGCCCCGGCCCTCGGTGGCCGTGACCCCTGGCAACATCGATGCGGCAGTGGCCGCCCTGGAGCCCAAGGCCGCCATCCTGGTCCCGGCCGCCCTGAACCCGCAGGGAGTGCTGGCCTTCAGCTTCAAGACCCTGGCGGACTTCCACCCCGACACCTTCGGCGGGAGCACCGGCCTGGCGGCCGAGGCCCTGCGCGCGGCCCGGTTTGTGGACCAGGCCCTGGCCTCGGATACCGCGGCGGTGGACATCCACGCCCGGCTGGTGGAGTGGCCCGGGCTCAACCTGGCCCTGACCCCGCCCAGCGAGGACGCCGGCCCCAAGTTCGCCGGCGGCGGGCACACCGCCGCGGACAAGCTCTTCGACCTGGTGGACGCGCCCGAGGACACCGCCATGGTGCGCGCCCAGGTCCTGGCCTGGAAGGACGCGGTCCTGGCCCGGCGGCGGGAGGTGCTCGCCCTGGTGTTCTCGGACCCGGGGTTCCGGCGCATGGAGTCGGCCTGGCGCGGGGTGGAGATGCTGGTGCGGCGGCCGGCCTTCGGACCCAACGGGCGCTGCACCCTGGCCGTGGCCCCGGCCGGGTCCAAGCATTTCGACAAGTGCCTGGGCACCCTGGAGGTGCTCATGGCCACCGAGTCCGCCTCCCTGGTGCTGGTGGACGCGCCCCTGGACGCCACCCAGATGGGCATCGGCCGCATGTCGCGGCTGGCCGCCCTGGGCGGGGCCTTCCTGACCCCGGCCGTGGCCTGGGCGGACAAGGGTTTCTTCCACATCTCCGACTGGAAGGATTTCGACGCCCTGCCCGGGATTCCCAGCCTGCTGGACGGGCCGGCCTACATCCCCTGGCGCAAGCTGCGCACCTCGGGAGACTCGGCCTGGTTCGGGCTCCAGGTTGGCCGGTTCCTGGCCCGGCCTCAGTACGGCCCGGGCAACCCCACGGAGAGCGGCTTTACCGAGGCCGCGCCCAACTGGGCCGCGCCGGTCTGGGCCCTGGGGGCCATGGCCGCGGACGCGGCGCAGGATGCCGGCTGGGCCGGGTCCTTCCCCCTGGGCCGGGGCGTGGACGTGCACCTGCCCGCGGGCGCGGGCGAGGCGGACTCACCCACGGAATACGGGTTCTCGGACCGTCGCGCGGTGCAGCTGGCCGAGGCCGGGCTCATGCCCCTCATCGGGGTCAAGCGCGAGGGTCGGGTCCTCTCCCCCCGCGCCGGCACGGTGGGCGGCGCGCCGCTCAACTACGGCCTGTTCATGAATCTCCTCACCCGCCACGTCTACCACCTCCGCGCCCAGCTGGGCCACCACCTGAGCCGGGAAGAGGCGGAAAAGAAGATCCACGACTCCTTCACCACCCTCTGGCAACCCCTCGGCCCCCTCGCCCCCCAAAGCTTCAAGGCCACCCTAGGCCAGGGCCAACCCGGCGGGCTGCTGCCCCTGAAGATCGAGTTGGTGCCCTCCCCGCTCGTGTTGCCGGGCGGGCCGAAGATCAGTCTGGATTTTGAGTGGTAGGACTCAGTCCACGATGAACAGCGTGGCCCCGCCTTCGGTCCTCGACCGGTGGGGGTCGGCGTTGTCGGCTACTTGGTAGCTGGTGCCGGGGGTGA
>JAEXTU010000352.1 GCA_023453335.1 Pseudomonadota bacterium
CCCCGTAGGTGCGGTGCAGGTAGGTCATCTCGTCGATGACCTTGTCCGCGCTCTTGGGCCGCCAGCGGCCGAAATTGAAGCGCTTGTTGTAGCAAAACCCGCAGCGGAAGGGGCAGCCCCGAGAGGACTGGTAGTCGAAGGTGTCCCGGATGTTGAAGTAGCGGTCCACGTCCACCAGCTCGTAGGCGGGCAGGCCCACCTGGTCCATGTCCGCGGGGTGGCGGTTGGGCGTGGAGCGGATGGAGCCGTCCCCGGCCCGCCAGGTGATGCCCTCCACCTGGGCCAGGACGTCGTCGCCGCGGCCGCTGCTGCGCAGGGCCTCCACCAACTGCGGGAAGGTGACGTCGCCCTCGTGGCGGACCACGATGTCGGCGTGGCCGCTCTCCACGGTCTGCTCCGGGAAAAAGGTGGGGTGGATGCCGCCCCAGACCAGGGGCATGTCCGGGAAGCGCGCGCGGATGGCCCGGGCCGCGGTGATGCCGTGCAGGATCTGCACCCCGGTCATGGAGCTGATGCCCGCGCACACGCTGCCGGCCATGTCCTCCACGGCCAGGGGGGTGACCCGCATGTCCACCACCTTGACCTCGTAGCCCATGTCCAACAGGGGCCGGGCCAGGTACAGGATGGACAGGGGTAGGCGCAGCGAGGCGGTACGGCTGACGATGTTCCCCGAGGCCGGCGCGCCGGGGTAGATGAGGGTGACCTTCTTCATTCGGGCGTCTCCGGGCATTTGCCCTCCTCTCCGGCCGGGGCCAGGCAGCCCACCAGCCGGTTGCGGAAGAGCAGGATGGCGAAGCAGACCAGGACCAGGCTGATCCGCACCACCGTGAAGTTGTAGACCACCGCCTCCGGGGGCACGCCCAAGGGCCTGAGCAGGAAAATGGCCCCCATGTCCTGCACCCCGATGCCGTTGATGGACACCGGCAGGTACACGATCATGGAGATGATGGGCAGGAGCACCACCAGGTCCATCAGTTCCACGTGGACGTGGTGGGTGGTGAACAGGACGTACCAGATGACCGCGGTCGCCACCAGGTTGACCAGCGCCAGCAGGAAGTTCAGGGCGATGAACCGGTTGGCCGTCCGGTACTTCTCGACGATGTAGCGGACCTTCTCCAGCACGTAACCACGCAGCCCGCCGTGCAGGACCACCACGGCCACCGCCAGGGTCGCGACGCCGATGGCCGCGCCGGTCCTGGCCCCCAGGCTCAGCTCCAGCCCGTAGGCGGCGAAGAACCGGTACAGACCCAGGGAGCCCAGACCCAGGGTGACCAGGAGCATCACCGCCTTGTCCGCGAAGAACACGAAGGCCGAGGCCTTGAGGCTCACCCCCTCCCGGCGCAGGAGCAGGCTCAGGGAGACCGGCGCGCCGAGTTGGCCCGGGGTGAAGTAGCTCACCGCGGTGGACACCAGCTCGTAGGCCAGGAGCTTGCCGTAGGCCACTGCCACCAGCGGCCGCAGCAGGAAATAGAGCCGGACCGCGCTGATGACGATGGTGGTCGTGGCGAAGGCCATGACCATCCCCACCTCCCACACCGAGCCCTCGACGAAGTACCGCCCCACCTCGGCCCAGCCCACGTGCCAGGTCACGTAGTAGAGGAAGAAGGCGATGACCGCCGCGTTGAGCAGGAGGTTCAGCCGCTTCATGCCGGCTCCGGGGCCTGCTGCCCGGCGGCGCGGTCCAGGGCGTGCAGGAGCAGGGAGAGCCCCTTGACCATCCAGGCGTCGCCCCAGGCCATGGCCCAGGTCTTGTCCACCAGGCCGGTCTCGTACCGGCGGTAGTACATCCGGGGCCGCGCCGGGTCCATCATCTCCCGGGTTGTCCAGTCCGCGGTGCGCTGGGCCATGGCCAGGGCGCGAGGGTCGGATTCCGCCAGCTCCGCCAGGGTGATGAGCGCCTGGCAGCAGGCGTGGCTGTCCACCGGGAACCGGTCGGTCTCGGTGTACCAGGGCCGGCCGTCGGGCTCGAAGAAGCGGGCGAGGAAGAAGTCCACGCCCCTGCGGAAGGCCTCTTCGTAAGGGAAGGCGTCCAGGTCGCGGCGCATGAGGCTGAAGTACTCCAGGATGTCGCCGGTGTGGTAAACGTCCACCGCGTTGATGTCCCCGTCCTGGGGCGCGGCGTAGTGCCAGGCCCCGTCCGGCCGCTGGTGCCGGACCGTGAACTCGGTGATGCGCAGGGCGAAGTCCCGGTAGCCCGCCTCCCCGGTGAGCCGCGCCACCCGGCAGAGCAGCGCCGCGCAGTGCAGGTTCACGTTGAGGATGTGGGTGCGGTCGTAGGGAGTGTAACTCAGGGCCCAGGCCTCTGGGTCGCTCCGGTCGACGTGCAGGTGCTCCTGGAAGAAGTCGCAGCAGCTGCGGGCCACGTCCAGGTAGGCCGGATCGCCCGCGGCCTCAAACAGGTCCGTGAAGCCCAGGCCGATGACCGCGGTCATGGTGGACTGGGGCCCGAAGGCCGGGATGATGTTCCCCGGCCCGCTGGGCCAGACCCAGGGCAGGCCCCAGCAGTACTTGCCAAAGCCGTGCTGGTCCGCGTGCTCCATGAGCCAGGCGGCGCAGGCCCGGGCCTTGTCCAGCCAGTCCCCCTCGGCCCGGTCCCGGGCCAGGCGGGCGTAGGCCTGAAGCAGGAGCCCCCGGGTCTTGGGGTGGGCCACCTTGGGGATACCGCACAGGCGGCGGTAGGCCATGGTGCCGGCGGTTGTCTGGTAGAGCGGGGCCAACAGGCGGCGCACCAGGCGGTCCCGGGCCGACGGCTGCTTCTCGGTGATGCTGTTCAGGGGGTTGGACCGCCGGGAGCGGAGCCAGACCACCAGCGGGCTGCCCAGGATGTCGTAGGGGTCATGCGAGGCGAAGCCCCGGGCCTCCATCTCGGCGTCCATGCGCCGGAGCAGGTCCATCCAGCGGGTGCGGGGGTCGGGGGCGGGCATTGCCGGTCCTTTCCGTTCCGGCTCAGCGGCCGGGCTTACGGCCCTTGATGACCAGGTCCCAGCCGGTCAGCGCGGACAGCGCGTCGTAGGCCCGGCGGCCCAAGACCCGGATGACCAGGCCGCGCAGCACTGGCGAGAGGTTGTAGAGGCGCATGCTCTCGATCTCGAACCGGCCGAACAGGCGCCGGCTCTCCCGCTTGCCGAAGGTATGGGCGTAGGGCGCGTGGAGGATGGCCGAATAGCCGGTGTTCAAAAAATTCCGGTAATGGCCGATGGCCGGCCGGTAAGGAATGAGCTTGCAGACCCGCCAGAAGGCGTCCTTGCGTCCGGTGAGCAACGCCAGCGTGCGGTCCACGCCCCGCGCGAACTTCTCGATGAGGTTGGTCAGGGAGTACGTGTAGTAGTACATGATGCAGAACCGGCCCCCCGGCTTCAGCACCTCGTGGATGCGCGGGATGATGGCCGGGGTGTTCTCGGAATGGTGGATCACCCCGTAGGAGTACACGAAGTCCACGCTGCCCGGCTTCAGGGGCAGGAACTCGGCGTCGGCGTTGAGCAGGTCCACCCTGTGGTCGAAGAGCCCGAAGTGCTCCAGCCGGCGGCGGGCTATCCGGATGCTCTCGGTGGAGATGTCCAGGCCGATGTAGTGCCCCACGCCCTGGCCCAGCATCTCCCGCATGTCGATGCCCTGGGAGCAGCCGATCTCCAGGACCGTCTGCCCGGCGTGCGCCGCGAACTCGCCCACTTCCGGTATCCAGGGGTGGGTGGCGTAGCGGTACTCGCGCAGCTCTTCAAACTGTTTCTTATCGTTTTCCCAGGCGCCCATGCAGGGGTGGCAATTCCAGAACTCCACGATGTCCTGCTTGGTCCTGGTCTTCGAGGCCAGGCTGATCACGATGCCGTCGCGGATGGTGAACACCCCGCCGTGCTCGGCGCAGACCAGTTCGCCGGAATCCCAATGCGCCCCGTTGCGGACCGGGTTCTCCAGCCGGACCTCGTTGCGGCAGATGGGGCAGCAGAGCAGGGCCAGAAGCGTATCGGTCATGCAAGCGCCTCGTGCGGGCGGTCCGGGACCAGAGCCGGATCGATCCCCTTAAAGAATTCCAGATACTGCAGGAGCATGGCCTGCGGCGAGAAGTTTTCCCGGGCGAACTCCTGTCCCCGCGTTGCCAGTTCCGCGGCCCGGGCCGGATCGTCCAGGAGAGAAAGCACCGCGTCCGCGATCTGCCCCGGGTCCTTCTCCGCAACCAGGACGCCCCGCTCCTTGCTCACGATGTCCACGATGCCCCCCACCCGGGAGGCCACCACCGGCAGCCCGGCGCACATGGCCTCCAGGACCACGGCCCCGAAGCCCTCGGTGCGTCCCAGGCTGTCCACGATGGAGGGAATCAGGAACAGGTCCCCGGACCACATGGCCCGGGGCACGTCGTCGTGCCGCACCTGGCCGTGGAAGTTCACGGCGTGCCCCACCCCCAGTTCCCCGGCCAGGCTGCGCAGGCCTGGCAACAGCGGCCCGTCGCCGTAAACTTCGAGTATGGCCGGACGGCGGGCAAGAATCAAGGGCATGGCCCGCACGGCGTACTCGATGCCCTTGAACTCCACACAGCGGCCTACCAGGACTATCCGGGGCACTCCGTCGGCCTGGGAGGGGCGCGGGTGGCCCGCAGGGCGGTGGAACTGCTCCGGGTCGATGCCCGAGCCGATGACCGTGGACCGGGGATGGGCGAAGACCTCGCCGGTGGCCCGCTGGTTGTCCCGGGAGTTGAACACCACCCCGTCGCAGCGGCGCAGGGCCGCGCCGTACACCCGCCGCCACAGCGGGGTGTCCGGATAGGTCCGGGAATTGATGAACAGGCGCTTGCCCTGGAGCAGCCTAGCCGGGAGCACGGTGAGCGCGGTGGGCACCCACTGCACCAGGAAGAAGGCGCAGCCCCGGCCGTGGCGCAGGGCCGCCAGGGCGAAGCCCAGCAGGAAGAACGGGAGCATGAACTTGGCGGCGGGGCTGCGCCGGATGTCGTCCAGGATGCCCCCCTCGCTGCCCAGGACCTCCAGGCGCTCGGGCCAGGCATAGCGGAACCGCCGCACCTCGATACCGTCCATGACCTCCCGGGTCCTGGTCCCCGGGTAGTGGGGCGTCACCACCCGCCCCGCATAGCCGGCCTGGAGCAGGAGCCGGCCCAGGTTCCAGACCATGGGGTGGGTGAAGTCCCCGGGCCAGCGCGGAAAGCCGGGGGAGACGATGCATATGCGGACGGCGCTGCTCATGACGGGAGTTCGTAGTCCTGCCAGCGCCGCTCGCGGGTGATGAACAGGTCGTGCCACACCTGGAAGCCCACCATGTTCCAGAGGTACCAGTAGTGCCACTGCATGGAGCGGTGCGGCGGGTATTCCATTATCCGCTGCAGGTAGTCGTAATTGAACAGCCCCTGCTCCTCGATGCGCTTGCGGGTGATGACCTTGCGCGCCACGTCGCGGAGGTCGCGGGTGAACTGGAGGTAGGGGTTGAAGGCGAACCCGCGCTTGGGGCGGGTGAACACGAAATCGGGCACCACGCCCCGCATGGCCTGGATGAACACGCTCTTGCGCACCGAGCCCTTGATCTTGAACGCGTCGGGCATGTTCACGCAGTGCTCCACCAGGTCCTTGTCCAGGAACGGGGCCCGGGACTCCAGGGAATGGGCCATGGTGTTGCGGTCCTCCAACCAGATCTGGTCGGCCACGATCTTTTCCTGGAGCTCGCAGGCCATGGCCTGGTTGAGCAGGGTCTCCGGGCCGTTGGGGAAATAGTGCGCGAAGTGGCGCTCCACGCCCACGCCCGCCATGCGCCGCGCCATGTCCGGGGAGTAGATGTTCCGGTAGAACGGCGCGTCCCCGTCCCAGGCGTTGCGCAGGATGAGGTAGTACCGGGTCCGGTTCCCGGCCGCCAGCAGCATCTGCATCCCGCGCCGCAGTTCGTCGAAGCGCAGGGCTCCGCTGGCGGCCTGCACCGCGAAGAGCAGCCGGCTGAACAGCCCGAGCACCCCCCGGGCCGGACCGGGCACCAGGTTGTGCAGGCCCTGGAACCACTTGATGTACAGGTAGTTGTCGTATCCCCCGAAGAGTTCGTCCCCGCCCAGGCCGCCCAGGGCCACCTTCACGTGCTGGGAGGCGAAGCGGGCCAGCTGGTACATCTGGATGCAGTTGACCTTGGGGATCTCGTTGAACCAGACGGTCTCCGGCAGGTACTTGAGCGGGCTCATGTCCATCATCACCTCGTGGTGCTCGGTCCCGAGGTGGCGGGAGGTCTCCTGGGCCCCGGCCAGTTCGTCCTCGGGGCTGTTGAAGCCCACGGTGAAGGTGATGAGCCGCTCCGAGTGCAGCCGGGACATGACCGTGGCGTTGGCCGAGGAGTCCAGGCCGGCAGAGAGGAACACGCCGATAGGCACGTCGCTCATGAGCCGGCGCTGCACGGCCTGGGTGAAGAGCTCCCGCACCCGCTCCACGTGCTCGGCCTCGGTCAGGGTGTGGTCGGTACGCAGGGCGAGCTGCCAATAGCGACGGATGGCCTGCCGGCCGTCGGCGCGGATGAGGTGGCACCCGGGTTCGAGCTGGTGCACGCCCCGGAACAGGGTCATGTCC